>JAQUHH010000025.1 GCA_028683685.1 Bacteroidales bacterium | reverse complement strand
TTTGGCTTCCATTTCGGGCATTGCCATTGTTTCGCTAAGGTAATTTATAATCATGCTTCCGATTGAAACTTCGGCTCCAACGTACATGAAAATAGCTATAAACCCCAACATTAAGTGGCGATATTTGAAAACTTGAAAGCCTCCTTGACTATTTTCTTCTTGTTTTATTTCGGGCAATTTTGAAAAATAGAAGACAATGGCCAGCAATACAAATATTCCAGCAAAAATTAAATATGGTATTTGAATTCCCAACGCAGTAATTACATCTCCGCTGTCTGCTAAAATCTGCTCTCCTTTGCTATTTAAAATGGCTGTTCCCCATTTGTTGAAGAAGTGGAAAATAAAATAACCTCCAATAATAGGAGCAATGGTTGTTCCAAGTGAGTTGAATCCTTGGGCAAGGTTTAGTCGGGAAGAAGCAGATTCTTCTGAGCCCAGAATGGCAACAAATGGATTGGCTGTAATTTGCAAAAGCGTAAATCCCAAACCCAGTACAAAAAGTGCTGATAGAAAAACGGGATAGCTATGCATTTGGGATGCTGGATAAAACATCAAACAGGCCACTGCCGAGACAAGCAAGCCTATTATAATGCCATTTTTATAGCCAATAACAGAAATGGGGTCTTTCCATAAAGAGATAAGGAGGTAGAAAAGAGAACCTATAAAATAGGCTCCGAAAAAAGCAAACTGAACCAACATGGCTTGAAAATAACTTAACTCAAAAATCTTTTTCAGATATGGAATTAAAATATCATTCATGCACGTAATAAAACCCCACATAAAGAAAAGACTTGTTAGAATGACGAGAGCTTGTCTTTGTTTTGTCTTCATTATTTATTTTTTTGAGTTGATTCTCTAAGTATTAGTTCGGTTTGTAAAGTTTTATGTTCAGGATCTGAACCGGGGTTTTTTATTATTTCAAAAATTCTTTTCACAGCGGCTTTGCTGATGTCTTCAACAGGTTGGCTTATTGCCGAAATGGAAGGATTTGTGAGTTGGAAAAGTTCAATATCATCAAACGAAAGCAATGCTATGTCATTGGGTATGTTTAAGTTCATCTCACGGAGTACTTGCATAGAGGCAACTGCTACATTGTTATTTATAGCAAAAATAGCGTCAATGGGCTCACCGCTTTCGATAATTAAATAGTTTAAGGAAGAACGTATGCTTTGTTTTAAATTATGAAAATCCAATTCTACCAATAATTCATTTCCATAATCAAAACCAAAAGATTTAAGTGATTTGAGATAGCCGTCAATACGTTCTTGAATGGAAGAAATATAGATGGGAGTAATGGCAAACATGGCAATTCGTTTGTATTTTTCAGAAACCAAGTATTCTATTCCTTTGTATATACCTCTCATATTATCTACATATATAGAATTAGCTTGAGGATAATCTTCGAAAAAACGGTCAATCAAAACATATGGAATTTTCTTGTCTTCTAAGCTTGACAAAAAATCAGGGTTTGATTGTGAAGATGAAATGATTAATCCATCGACCTGTCTGTCAATCAGCATTTTAATTGTTTTCTTTTCTTTTTCAGGGGATTCGTCTGTGCTACAAATTAAAAAAGAATATTCATTTTTGGCTGCTTCATCTTCCATATACCGAACCATTTTTGAATAAAATGGATTGGATATGTCCGAAAGTATTAAACCAATGGTATATGATCTTCCTGTTCTAAGACCGCGCGCCATAAAACTTGGCATATATTCAAGTTCTTCGGCTTTGCTATAAACTTTTTTTTGTGTTTCTTTGCTTATCCCATGTTCATCTCCTTTATGATTTAAAACTAAGGATACGAGAGTGTTAGATACTCCAAGACTTTGGGCAATATGCTTTAAGGATATTTTTTGTTTTTTCATAATCATGTCTTTTTTTCAGTGTGGTAAAAGTATAAAAAATAACAACTCTAAATCAATTTAGCATAAATATTCTTATTTTTCTTTTCTAATTGAATAATAATCACTCAAAAAATGAGTTTTCAAAAACATTTCGAATTTAAACCTACAGCATATAGCTGCTTTCAGAAAAGAAGATTTTTTATTGCTTATTTTTAAATACAACAACATCATATATTTTTCAAAAATAAGAATTAAATGCTTGATTAACATCATTTTTTTTCGATTGCATGTTTTTTTTTATAATTTTACAGCAAATTTTAAAAATTCAATTAATATAAATTCTTAATTTTTACGATGAAAGTATATCAAACAAACGAGATCAGAAACATTGCATTAATTGGTGGTTCAAGATCCGGCAAAACAACCATGGCCGAAGCCATGTTATTCCATGGAGGAATTATTTCCAGAAAAGGAACTATTGATGACAAAAATACGGTTTCGGATTATCGAGATATTGAACTCGAAAGACAAGGATCTGTATATGCAAGCGTATTAAATTCTCAATTTGAAGATTGTAAAATCAATATTATAGATTGTCCAGGTGTTGATGATTTTGTGGGAGAAGTAATTACTGCTTTGCGTGTCGTTGAAACAGCTGTAATTACTGTTAATGCGAATAATGGCGTAGAAGTTGGTACAGAAGTGGGCTTCCGTTGGGCGAAAAAAACCGACAAACCAGTCGCTTTCGTAATCAATCAAATGGATCATGATAAAGCAAATTTTGAAGAAACTTTACGTCAAATAAAACAATTGGCAGGGGGTGCAGTTACTCTAGTTCAATATCCGATTGAAGGAACTGGTTTTTCGGCAGTAATTGATCTGATGAAAATGAAAATGTTGAAATTTCCTGTTGGAGGAGATGCTCCTGAAGTGCTTGATATTCCGGCAGATGAACAAGATAAAGCCGAAGAGTTATTGAATGTTCTAATTGAAAATGCGGCAGGTAATGATGAATCCCTAATGGAGATTTTTTTCGACAAAGGCACTCTTACGGAAGAAGAAATTAGTCGTGGATTAAAATTAGGTATAATTAATCGTGGAATTTTTCCAGTTCTATGTACATCCGCCAAAAATGACCAAGGAATAAACCGCTTATTAGAGTTTATTAAAATCAATTTCCCAGCACCAAATGAAGTCGCAGCTGAAAAAACTACGGATGGAAAAGAATTAATATGTAGCAAAACAGAAACACCAATAGCCTATATTTTCAAATCAACCATTGAACCACACCTTGGAGAAATGTCAATTTTTAAAGTATACGGTGGCGAATTTACAGAAGCTATGGATTTGTTGAATCCAAATACGAGCAGTAAAGAGCGATTGTCACAAATTTTGAGCATTGCTGGTAAAAATCGTGACAAACTTGAAAGAGTTGTAGCGGGTGATATTGCAGCAACCATTAAGTTGAAAAATACACATGCACTAAATACTCTTAATGTGTCTAAAAACTCAAATGATATAGTTGCACCCACGATATATCCAGATCCAAAATTTAGAACTGCAATTAAAGCTAAAAACTCTTCTGATGAAGAAAAGTTGAGTGCTATTCTAACGGATATGAAAAAGCAAGATATTACGTTGCAAGTTCAATATTCAAAAGAGTTGAAACAAATTATTGTTTCAGGACAAGGCGAACAACATATTAATGTTGCAAAATGGTTTATTGAAAAAGCCAATAAAATTGAAATTGATTTATTTCCACCCAAAATTCCATACCGCGAAACAATTACCAAAACTGCCGAAGCAATGTATCGTCACAAAAAGCAATCGGGTGGTGCGGGTCAATTTGGTGAAGTACACATATTAATTGAGCCTTGGACCGAAGGAAAACCAAATCAAACCAAATATCCCATTCGTGGTACAGATGAATATCCATTAAGCTGGGGAGGTAAATTAATCTATAACAACTGTATTGTTGGTGGTTCGATTGATGCTCGTTTTATGCCAGCCATCCTAAAAGGAATTATGGAAAAAATGGAAGAAGGTCCTCTTACAGGTTCTTATGCTCGCGATATTGTTGTAAATGTTTATGATGGTAAAATGCACCCGGTTGATTCCAACGAATTAGCTTTTAAATTAGCAGGTCGTCAGGCGTTTAGAGAGGCATTTAAAAATGCGGGACCCAAAATTATGGAACCCGTTTATGATGTTGAAGTAATGGTTCCTGCCGATCGTATGGGCGACTGTATGACCGATTTGCAAGGACGTAGGGCGATTGTTATGGGAATGGATAGTGAGGGCGATTACCAAATTATCAAAGCACGTGTTCCTTTGGCTGAAATGAATAAGTATTCTACATCTTTAAGTTCAATAACCAGTGGTAGAGGTATGTATACTATGAAATTCTTTGATTATCAACAAGTTCCTGTTGATGTTCAAATTACTCTACTTAAAGCATACGAAGATCAAGAGAAAGATGATGAATAGTCTTTATTCTTAAAAATAGGTTGCCAAAAATGGCAACCTATTTTTACATTATTAATTATTATTATGTAGTTTCTCTAACATAATAAACTCGGTTTTTTCTGATAAATATTTGATACGTGAATTTAAGGGATTCGTTATGTCAATTGGTAATAAAATGTTATTTTTCAATACTAATTTTTTTTTAGTTAATTTTATTGTTAATCTGTATTTTCCTTTTGAAAATTTGCAGTTTAAACTTACCTTTGCACAAAAAACAAGCAAATTATGAAACCTACACATATTGAGCATATTGGCATTGCTGTTAAGAATCTCGACGATTCAATTCTCTTTTATGAGAACGTATTAGGATTAAAGTGTTACGCCGTTGAAGAAGTCCTTGACCAAAAAGTAAAAACAGCTTTTTTTATGGTTGGTCAAACCAAAATTGAATTGCTTCAAAGTACTGACCCTGATGGTCCCATTGGTAAATTTGTTGAGAAAAAAGGCGAAGGAATTCATCATATTGCATACGCTGTTGAGGGAGTTGCAGAAAAACTTGCAACACTCGAACAAAAAGGAGTTCAACTTATTGATAAAACACCTCGAAAAGGAGCTGAAGGTCTAAATATTGGTTTCCTTCACCCAAAATCTACAGGAGGAGTTTTGATAGAACTTTGCGAAGATCCAAATAAGAAATAATAGATATAAAAATAACATAAAACATTTTCATTATGACAATGCAGGAAAAAGTTAAGCATTTGTTGGATTTACGTTCACAAGCACGTCTTGGTGGTGGGCAAAAACGTATTGATAAACAGCATGCCTTGGGTAAACTTACAGCTCGCGAACGCATTTTTGCACTTTTAGACGAAGGTAGCTTTGAAGAGTTTGACATGTTTGTGACGCACAGATGTACAAACTTTGGTTTAGAAAAAAACACACCCTTATCTGATGGTGTAGTTACTGGTTATGGTACTATTGATGGACGTTTAGTGTATGTTTTTTCTCAAGACTTTACTGTTTTTGGTGGTTCTCTTTCTGAGACATTTGCTGCTAAAATTTGTAAAATCATGGATCAAGCTATGAAAGTTGGAGCCCCCGTTATAGGGATCAATGATTCGGGCGGTGCCAGAATTCAAGAAGGTGTGAATAGTTTGGCGGGTTATAGTGAAATCTTCCAAAGAAATATTTTAGCTTCCGGAGTGATTCCACAAATTTCAGCTATTTTTGGACCTTGTGCTGGTGGAGCAGTATATTCACCCGCTTTGACCGACTTCATTATGATGTCTAAAGACACCAGCTACATGTTCCTAACTGGACCAAAAGTAGTGAAAACAGTAACCAATGAAGACGTAACTACCGAAGAGTTGGGAGGTGCAAGTGTGCATGCTACCAAATCAGGGGTTGCTCACTTTGTAGCCGAAACAGAAGAAGAAGGTTTAATGATGTTGCGTAAGCTTATCAGTTATTTGCCTTCAAATAATATGGAAGAACCTCCCATTCTCCCAACTAATGATTCGATAAATCGCTTAGAGGATCATTTGAATTCCATAATTCCTGAAAATCCCAATAAACCTTACGACGCTAAAGATGTCATTATGTCTATTGTAGACGATAATGAGTTTTTGGAAGTACAAGGATCATATGCTCCCAATATCGTAATTGGTTTTGCTCGCTTTGATGGCATGCCAGTGGGACTTGTTGCAAACCAACCTAAATATTTAGCCGGTGTTTTAGATATAAATGCATCTCGCAAAGCAGCTCGTTTTGTTCGTTTTTGTGATGCTTTTAATATTCCTATCGTTTCTTTGGTAGATGTTCCTGGTTTCTTGCCTGGTACTGCTCAAGAATACGGCGGAATCATCCTTCATGGTGCAAAATTGTTATATGCATATGGAGAAGCCACGGTTCCAAAAGTAACGGTGGTGCTTCGCAAAGCATACGGTGGTGCATATTGCGTAATGGGTTCAAAACATCTAAGAGGTGACATAAATTATGCATGGCCTACTGCAGAAATTGCCGTAATGGGAGCTAAAGGTGCAGTAGAAGTGCTGATGAATAAAGATGTTGCTCAAATTGAAGGAGCGGAAGCAAAAGCAGAATTCTTAAATGAAAAAGAAAATGAATACCGCGATAAGTTTGCAAATCCTTTTATTGCCGCTAAATATGGTTATATTGACGATATAATTGAACCTCGAAATACTCGTTTTAGAGTGATTAGAGCTTTGCAATCTCTTCGCAATAAGCGTTTAGAAAATCCTGCAAAGAAACATGATAACCTACCATTATAAAATGTATAGATTTATGAAAAACATTAAATTTTTATGGGTTGTTCTATTTGCATTCCTGATCCAATTTACAGCGATTTCTCAAGGAACTTTGTCGCTGAAAATCAACGAAGTAATGGTGAACAACGATTCTACCCTTGTAGATAACTATGGAAACAGAAGTGGTTGGATTGAAATTTTTAATCCAAACTACTACTCTGCGAATCTAGAAGGAATGTATCTGACCAATGATACAACCAATAAAACGAAGTATTCAATAACTAAAAATGACCCCTCAACGGCCATTCCCGCTCGTGGATATTATGTTTTCTTTGCTGATAACAAACCTTACAGAGGAACTCAACACTTGAATTTTAATTTGTTTGAAAGCGACTATGTTGCTCTTTATGATGCAGATGGGAAAAAACTAATTGATTTTTTTGTTATCCCTGATGAAATAAAACAAATACGAAATCTAACCTTCGGCAGGGTGATTGATGGAGAAGAAGAGTATGGTGTGCTAAGTCGTTATACTCCTAACAATCCCAATGATTGGGTTGATAAAATTTCTAAATCACAAGAAATTGCGAACATTGATCCGTCTGGTGTTGGAATGATTCTTATTTCAATGAGTGTTGTTTTCTTTTGTTTAATTTTAATCTTCTTTTTACTAAAAGTATTCCAATTAATAAGTATTCATGGTTTGTCTTTTAAGATGTTTTCTAAAAAGGCTCCCATCGATTCAAATTCTATTGAAATAAAAGGAGAAAAAACAGAAAGTACGACCAAAGAAAAGAATGAAACCAGTGGTGAAGTTATTGCTGCCATTGGGATGGCTTTGTATTTATTTGCAAATCAGTTCCATGATGAAGAAAGTGAAATTATCACTATTGATCATACAAAACGTGCCTATTCACCTTGGGGCAACAAACACTTAGTAATGAAAAAATCAAGTTTAAAAACCACAAAATAGTTGTATGAAACAATTTAAATTCAAAATAAATGGTAATGTGTACGAAGTAGAAGTACAAAACATCGAAGATAACATTGCCACCGTTGAAGTAAACGGATCCATTTATAATGTTGCTATAGATCAAGAGATGGTTCCACGTAAAACTCCAAAAATAGTTCAAGCTAAATCAGTTCCTACGACTGATGTTACGCCTGCTACTGCCAAAACTTCCAATCCGAATGCACCAAAAGGGGGCGGAACCATCAAATCACCGCTGCCAGGAGAAATATTGGAAATTTATGTGAAAGTGGGTGATGTCGTTAAATTAGGTCAAAAACTTCTTATGCTGGAAGCTATGAAAATGGAAAATAATATTGATTCTGATAAGGAAGGAAAAATCTCCGAAATCAAAGTCAATCGAGGTAGTTCTGTAATGGAAGGTGATGTATTAATTGTAATTGAATAATGCTATAAAAAAATGGAAAAACTAGGTAATTTCTTTATAAACGGTATTGAACAGTTTTTCTCATATTCTTCTTTCGCTCATTTTGAATTTGGAAACATATTGATGATACTCATCGCTTTAGTTTTCATTTATTTAGCGGTTGTAAAAGATTATGAGCCCTTGCTGTTAATACCTATTGGGTTTGGGATTATTGTTGGAAATGTTCCCTTCTATCCAGGATTAAAAATTGGTGTCTATGAAACCGGATCGGTAATGAACTATCTCTATTTTGGGGTTATACAAGGTGTTTACCCACCTTTGATTTTCCTTGGAATTGGAGCAATAACCGACTTTTCGGCCCTTTTATCCAATCCTAAGCTAATTTTAATTGGAGCTGCTGCTCAAGTTGGAATTTTTATTGCGTATGCTGCAGCTCTATACATTGGTTTTACACCTGCAGAAGCGGGTGCAATTGGCATCATTGGTGGTGCTGATGGTCCTACGGATATCTTTCTTGCTTCAAAATTAGCTCCAGATTTAATGGGGGCTATTGCCATTTCTGCATACTCATACATGGCTTTGGTTCCCGTTATTCAACCACCCATTATGAGACTTCTAACAAGTAAAAAAGAACGTTTAATTCGCATGAAACCTTCAAGAGCTGTTGCTAAACGTGAAAAAGTTATTTTCCCAATTATCGGCTTGATGCTAACCACTTTTATTGTTCCGAGCGGTATGCCTCTTTTAGGTATGTTGTTTTTTGGAAACTTATTAAAAGAAAGTGGTGTTACTCGTCGTTTGGCACTCACTGCCGGTGGGCCATTAATTGATATTGTGACTATTTTGTTAGGTCTTACGGTTGGTGCTTCTACGCAAGCCAATACATTCTTAACTCCTAAATCGGTAATGATATTCGGTTTGGGTGCTGCTTCATTTGTTGTTGCTACGCTTGGCGGAGTTTTGTTTGTGAAATTTATGAATTTGTTCTTAAAGGATGGAAGTAAAATAAATCCATTAATTGGAAATTCAGGAGTATCAGCTGTGCCTGATGCAGCCCGTGTTTCTCAAGTAGTGGGTCAAGAATACGATAAATCAAACCACTTGCTCATGCACGCCATGGGGCCCAATGTCGCTGGTGTAATTGGAAGTGCTGTTGCCGCTGGTGTTCTTTTGAGTTTCCTTTATTAGAATTTCATAAGAAATAATATAAAAAGACCGTCAATATTTGACGGTCTTTTTATATTGTATTGTGTATAGAATGAATCTCGAAATTTCGAATTTTTGCTTATTTTGTTAAGTACTCAGCTCCAATTACTCAGTTATTCAGTCACATCGGACGACCTGTTTGACGAATATATATGATATGATATTGTTGAATACAGATAATTCTATTAAATTTGCATCAAATATTATAATAATGGAATACATAAACTTAGAAAGCCTATTTGACAAATACACAAGTTCGTATTTGGAAATTTCAGATTCTCGTATTTTGAATTCAATTCAATTTAAAATCGCACATTCTAAAGGAGTTGCGGTAATTTGTTCCAATATTTCACTTTTTGTTTTTTTATCGCCTCGACATCAATTAATGGCAAAAACATGTGGAATTTTTCATGATATTGCCCGTTTTGAACAATTGAAGCATTTTAGCACTTTTGATGATTCAAAATCTTTTGATCATGGCGAAAAAGCTGTTGAAATTTTGAAAACAGAAAATTATTTGAGCATTTTTGATAAAACAGAACAAAAAGCAATTTTAAATGCCATCAAACAACATAATAAAAAAACTCCTCCCATTGGTGATGACGAAATAGAAATGGCTCTGGCTAGAATTCTTCGGGATGCTGATAAAATTGACACCCTCACTTCTATTGCCGATTACTACGAATCTAAGGATGCTGGCAAGAAAAAAGCCCTAGAGCTAGACTTACCAAATATCCCTGAAGTATCAGAAAAAGTGATTCAAAGTTTGAAAAATGCTCAAATGGTTGATTATAGAGACATCCGTACATTAGATGATTTTAAATTGCTTAAAATCAGTTGGATATATGACCTCAATTATTCCATCAGTTTTGCAATGATTATTGAAAGTCAAGTGGTAAATCGAATTTTCAATTCTATGAAAACTAAAAATAAGGAGTTGGATATGCTTGTTGGCATGGCATATGGTTATGCAGAAGCAAGTGCCATTCATTAGTTGTTTGTAAGAAAGTTACTGGGTGACTGAAAACAGTGTGAGTGTGAGAGCAGAGATTGCTACGCAACGTTTACCACTTACCGACTACCAAACATAAACTTCTACCCTTGAAATGCATAAATAAAAAAAGAAGATTTCCGAAATAGGAAATCTTCTTTTTTTATTGGGGAAACATAGATTTTACATCATGCCACCCATTCCGCCCATACCACCCATTCCAGGGTTGCCCATAGCGGGTTCATCTTCTTTAATGTCTGCTAAAACACATTCTGTTGTTAACAACATACTAGCGATAGAAGCAGCATTTTCAAGTGCAATGCGTGCCACTTTTGTAGGATCAATAACACCCGCTTTTAGTAATTTTTCATATACTTCTGTACGTGCGTTAAAACCGAAGTCATCTTTGCCTTCTTTTACTTTATTAATAACCACAGATCCTTCATGTCCAGTATTCAAAACAATTTGACGAAGAGGTTCTTCCAAAGAACGACGTATGATGTCGATACCAAATTTTTCATCATCATTATCTGAAGTGAGTGAATCTAAAGCACTAATGGCTCTGATATATGAAACACCACCACCAGGAATAATTCCTTCTTCGATGGCTGCGCGAGTGGCATGAAGAGCATCGTCAAAACGATCTTTTTTCTCTTTCATTTCCACTTCTGAAGCAGCACCTACGTATATTACAGCAACACCGCCTGCTAATTTAGCCAAACGTTCTTGTAATTTTTCGCGGTCATAATCTGAAGTTGTCTTATCAATTTGTCCTTTAATCATACCGATGCGAGCATCAATGTTTGATCTTTCACCTTTCCCACTAACAATGGTTGTATTTTCTTTATCTACTGTGATTTTTTCAGCTTGACCTAAGAAATCAAGTTCAGTATCTTCAAGTTTGTAGCCTTTTTCTTCACTAATTACAGTTCCGCCTGTAAGTGTAGCAATGTCTTCCAACATTTCTTTACGACGATCACCGAATCCAGGAGCTTTAACCGCAACAATTTTTAATGAACCACGAAGGCGATTCACAACCAAAGTTGCTAATGCTTCACTGTCTAAATCTTCGCTAATGATTAACAAAGGACGTCCTGTTTGAACCACTTTTTCGAGAACTGGAAGAAATTCTTTCATATTGCTGATTTTTTTATCATAAATCAGAATAAAAGGATTTTCGTATACGGCTTCCATTTTTTCAGCATCAGTAACAAAGTAAGGAGAAATATAACCACGGTCGAACTGCATACCTTCTACTACTTTTACAAGTGTGTCGGTTCCTTTTGCTTCTTCAATGGTAATTACACCTTCTTTTTTTACTTTGCTCATGGCTTCTGCAATCATTTTTCCGATAAAACTATCGTTGTTTGCAGAAATGGTGGCTACTTGTTCGATTTTATTAATATCATCACCAATTAATTTTGAGCGTTTTTTCAGATCCGCAACTACGGCAACTACTGCTTTGTCAATCCCTTTTTTAACATCCATTGGATTGGCACCTGCTGTTATGTTTTTCAAACCAGTAGCAAATATAACTTGAGCCAATAAAGTAGCAGTAGTAGTACCGTCACCCGCTTGGTCATTGGTTTTTGAAGCCACTTCTTTCACCATTTGTGCACCCATGTTTTCAACGGGATCGCTCAATTCAATTTCTCTTGCTACGGTAACACCATCTTTGGTTATTTGAGGAGCACCGTATTTTTTGTCAATAATTACATTACGACCTTTGGGACCTAATGTAACTTTAACTGCATTTGCCAATGCGTCAACACCTTTTTTCAAGCGTTCTCTTGCATCCCAATCATATAAAATTTCTTTTGCCATAATTATTTATTTATTTTAGTTTTTTAGTGATTAGATTACTGCATAAATGTCAGATTCTCTCATTATGAGTAAATCTTTTCCATCTACATTGATTTCAGTTCCGGCATATTTTCCGTATAAAACGACATCGCCAACTTTTAGTGTTACGGGTTCGTCTTTTTTTCCGGGACCTACTGCCAAAACAGTCCCTTTTTGAGGTTTTTCTTTTGCTGTATCGGGGATAATAATTCCACCCGACGTTTTTTGCTCTACGGGAGCTGGCTCAAGAACGATTCTATCAGCCAAAGGTTTAATACTTAACTTTGCCATAAACTATAATTTTTTATTGGTTAAACAATTTAATTAGATGTGCACTTGACAGTCTAATTTTATGCCAAACGGAGATTACTGACATTTTTTCCATTATTGTCATCGATACATGAGCGAGGTAATTAGTGAAGTGTCATATTGGCAGAAGTGGAGGGATGGTCAAAGGAACTGAGTGCCCGAGTATATTTATAAATTGTCACAAAACAGAAGATTTTTACAATTTGGAACTGATTACTTTCTATTTCTTCCTGCTTTCTGTTTTTCCTTTTTTTCTTTTTTCTCCAAATTCCAGATGCGTTGAATCCTTGTTCCTTAGTTGTTATTTTAAGATTGAAAGGATATAAAACAATTAAAAATTAAGAATTGACGATTTTCCATTATCAATGATTCAGTTTCAATTTTTAACCAATTATCCAATCACTTTGTTTTTCTTTGCGTCTTTGCGAGATGTTTTATGGTACGTTTAAGCGTTCGGGGAACAAGATTCCTTGTAAATGATCATATTCATGTTGGAAACAAACGGCCGTAAAGTTTGAACTGCTGGTCCCTTCCAATATGTTTTGTTCTTTGATGCCATCTTGTGTGTAGTATTCTACAAATATGCTGGAATGTCTTCGAGTAGCCGTAGGTCCAGTATAATCAGGTATTGATAAGCAACCGTCGTATAGAAAAGTAATCATTTTAACGGAGTAAAATAGGATTTTTGGATTGATGATAAATTGGAAAGGTTTGTCTTCTAAATCAAAGCGTTTACACCAAAAAAGGGCTCTGCTAATTCCTACTTGCGGTCCTGCTATGCCAACACCACCACCATCAATCATCGTTTTAATCATCCGTTCGCGAAGACGAATTAAAATAGGATCATTTGCATCAGGTTCAATGGGAATTGTTTGTTTTGTTAAAAATAAGGAGTCTTCTTCATTTGATGTAACAAGTATTCGCATGGGTTCATCTGCTTCTCCAGACATAATCAGGTCAATTTCGGCTTGAGTCCAAGGTTCATATTGGTTTACGACGGGTATTGGGTCTGGTGTGGGTTCTGTAGTATCCTCTTTTTTACAGGCAGAAAATCCAATTGCTAAAAAGAGAACCATTAGGAGACTTAAATTTGATAATGTGTGTTTTTTCATGATTTTCTAGTTTAATTATTTATTGTTGGTTTAGAAAATGAATTAATTTTTTACTGGCAATGGCTCTGTGACTCATTTTATTCTTCTCTTCAAGGCTTAATTCAGCGAATGTTTTGGTATATCCGTTCGGCAAAAAAATGGGGTCGTAACCAAATCCTTCTTTGCCTTTTTTTTCAGTTGTAATAGTGCCATTTACGATGCCTTCAAAATAATAGGTTTGTTTTTTGTAAATGAGTGCGATAACGGTTTTAAAACAAGCTTTTCGATTCGTTTTATTGTGAAGCTTTTCGAGTACTTTGTTCATATTGTCTTCAAAGCTTCTTCCATTTCCAGCATATCGGGCAGAATAAACTCCAGGTTCTCCGTTAAGAGCTTCAATTTCTAGTCCTGTGTCGTCAGCAAAACAATCTTTTTTGTAATTCTGATATATGAAATTTGCTTTTTGAAGGGCATTTTCCATCAAAGTTTCTCCCGTTTCAGGAATGTCTTCAAAATAATTTAAATCGAACAATGAAATAATTCTAAATTGTCCATTTATTGCTTGTTGGATTTCTTCCAACTTATGTTTGTTTTGTGTAGCAAAAACAAGCTCTTTCATATTATTCTACAAGTTTGCCTGTTTGTGTAAATTCTAATACATCATCGATGCTTGTTTTTTTATCCAAAATTTCGACTTTATAATAGGTTTTTCTGTCGTTTTTCTTCAACAACCATGCTTTTGTGATTTCTGTTCTTTTACCATGATTTTTCTTGAGATAATCCTTAATTGATGTAGGAACATTGTCTGGATTTAATTGAGAAGCGGTTGAAAGCCAAGTGCCATCCATTGAAAATAATGCCTTTTGTTTTCCTCTTCGGTCTTCATAATTTGCCTCATAGTCATCATTGACTTCTTCCCATGTAGCACTTGTGATTTTTGGATATTTAGTAGCAAATGCTGTTTTTATGACTTCTGGAACACTTATTTCATAAACAGCTTCTTCTGCACTTATCACGGGTTGGGCTATCACTTCTTTTCCTAGATTATCTTCTGAACGAAGAAATACTCCAGATTTGTCAAAGAAAAGTTCAACAGAAGGTTGATTTATTCCGTCTTTTTGAACTTTTACAAGATAGGCATTTCCCAAATCTTCATCTTCAATAAAGTATGCATTTTTTGTTCTGAATTCGGAGTAATTATCTTTAATGTAGCTGATGATAGGGCTGGGCAATTCTCGAATATTTATTTCGGTATTTTCCATTTTTTGTGTTCCATCAACCAGATTTTCTTTGTCTTGTTCAAATTTTTCTGCAAATTTTATATCGGTAGAACTTTGTGTTTGTTCTTCTTTTTGGATTATTTCTTCTGGAAGATAGGTTTTAAAAATCCGACCGCTTTTATCGAAAACAAGTAAAG
>JAQUHH010000269.1 GCA_028683685.1 Bacteroidales bacterium | reverse complement strand
CGCAGCATGGACAACATCGCTATTCAAACCACAAGAGAGCATATAAGCATACGTTTCATCTTCAAAATATCCTTGAAGTGTATCACCAGTCATGATGATACTTATATTTAAATCGTTAACTTTATATTGATAATAATGTTCTGGATAAACATCCTTTAACAAGTAATAAGGTTTGTGTAAACACAAATTTATTGTTTTGTTGGTCAATTCGGAAATTGTCACCAAATCTTTAGCGACGGCTTGAAAATAAATAAATCCAAGCGCATTTGTCGGTCTCGTACAACCAGGATCAACAACGCTATAGCCAACTTCGAAATTTGGAATCGTTGTTTTTGGTGCGCCTTCTTTTATGAGGTTTATATCGTTATAGGTCATTTTTGCCGACCTATCGCCGATATCTCCCCAAGCCATATCCATTTCTGTCGGATAATAGATCGAGTCCGTTAAATAATTAACATAATTAGTATCATATTGTTCATCGAAAGAATGCGTATAGGTATATTGATTCCAATATGATGAACCGCCATAACTTCCATTAGGATCTCTGCCTGGAAACGGAGATGTAAACTCATGATATCTTATAGAATCAATCATTTCTTTAAATGGGGAATAATCCCCTTCTAAATCATTTAACGATGGTAGTTCAGCATTAGAGAAATCATAATCGGTAGAACTAATGTCAATAACATATGTTTTGTTGTGATAAGTGATTTTAAGTTGTTCATCATCAAATTTTTCCATTGGATATAAACCATAACTTATGGTCATGGAATAATCGTTACTAGATAAATATATAAAGTCAATCTTATTTGTATATTCAAGCGTTACAAGATTTAAATTGTCTTCGCCAACAACCCACTCTTTATCAGGAATATGGATATGTATGTACCAGTGGTCAAATAATTGGGCCTCAATTTTATTGCCACTTGTTTCTTTAAAATACAGATTGCTGGGTTCATTCGAATTTCTAGTGTTAACACATTGAATAACAAATTCTTTATTCTTGACTTGCTCTTGTTTATATTCGTCTAATCGCTTAGCTAAATCTTCGTTTTTTGCATTGCCGTAAAATGCATGCGCGATACCATTTGGATAAACAACTGTCCCATCGACATGACTATAGACATAATATTTAATCTCGTAAGAATCACCACTATTAAGTTGAAAAATAACGTTATAAATCCAAAGACAATCGTTTATATCGGTTTTATAATTGACCCTATTTTCTTTTTTCACATATTCAGTTGAAAAGTCATCATAGACTTTCTGAACGAATTCGGTTTGATAAAAATAATAGTAATATTTCCCACTTGGTTTAATGTCATTATCATAATAATCAATGCTTATTGCCTTTACATCATTCGCATCAAAATCCCTAGATATTGTTAAAGGATAATTGCCACCACAACTAGATAAGGAAGGTAAAAACAATAAAAGTGAAGCAAACAACAATTTTTGAAGTTTCATTTAGTTCCCTCCTATAAATGAGACATTTATCCTAGTAGTTTTTTTCAAAGTTTTTAATTTTAGTGATTCAATTGCCTTCAAATATATGCAAAAAGACAAACGAGTAATACTAATCCTGTCCTAATTATATCATGGCTATTAGTTGTTTTCTTCTAATATTTTCGAAGAAAAACTGGCTGCCACACCAATTTCCTTTTACTACAATATAGTAACCATTTTTTATTTTCAAGGACATTGATGTCTTGCATTTTAACTTGTTTTAAATGGTAATGCTTAAAATTAAAAAATATTTTAAAGAATTTTAACATATTTTGATATTTTTTATAAAAAAGAGGAAGATGACATGAGCAAAAAATATAACATACATATTAAGAAAAAAGTAATAGCGGACTATAACAACGGCATGTTGATAAAAGAAATAGTTTCAAAATATGGTTTACCACGTTCGACCATTACCGATTGGGTTTATAAAAACAAGGATATAGTGGATATGCATAACCATAAATATACAAAATCTAAAATCGACAAATATGAAGAAGAGCTTCGTAAAAAGGAAACAATCATTACAATATATGAAAAACTTTTTTCTAATCATGATGTGCCATTGAAATGTCGACTTTACGTAGCAGAAATTCTTTATAAGAAAAAGTTTAGTGTTTATCTAATTTGTAATGTTTTACATGTTGATAAATCAAAATTCTATAGATATCTAAAAAGGAAAAATACAAGGGTGTGGTTTGAAAAAGAAACCGAATTATTAACACCCCTAATCATAGAAATTTTCACATTGAGCAAAGGGCGATTTGGGCCTCAAAAAATAAAGATCAAATTAGAAGAAAAAGGCTTTAGAGTCTCACAAAAGAAAATATCATCAATAATGAAAACAAATAAATTGGTAATAAATAGGATAAGAACGAAACTTGTTTATCCCAAAAAGAATAAAGACTATACAATACGTAACGAATTAAAACAAAACTTTAACCCTGACAAGCCAAATGTCGTTTGGGCTAGCGATGTTACATATATTAAGGTTAATGATATTGATTGTTATCTCTGCGTAATCATGGATTTGTTTTCTAGAAAAGTAGTCGGCTATATGGTCTCCACCACTAATACCGATTCACTAACGACTAGAACTTTTAATAAAGCATATTTTGAAAGAGGAGAACCACAGGGATTAATGTTTCATAGTGATAGAGGTTCAAACTACACTTCCAAAAAAATGAAAAAATTATTAAAGGCTTGCGGGGTTAAGCAATCGGTATCCAATACAGGAAACCCATACGATAATGCAGTAATTGAATCATTTTTTGCAACATTCAAAAAGGAATTAATAAATCTAAAATCCTATGATACAGTTGCTCAGCTTAAGATTGATGTCGATGAATATATGGATTATTACAATCACTATCGTCCACACAGAACTTTAGGCAATAAAACACCCTCCCAATTTGAGGATGAATATCATGAACGATTGAATGCACGAAAGAGCTGATTAAATTAATTATTAATAATTAAAAAGAAAAACGGGTTTTGCAATGTCTGGATATTTTCGTTGCAAAATCCGTATATCGTTCATTTGGGGCGAGTAACGAGATTCGAACTCGTGAGTGGCCGGTTCACAGCCGGTTGTGTTAGGCCTCTTCACCATACTCGCCAATGCGAATTAAATAATAACTATTTATGAGCGTTTTGTAAAGCAGTATTTGCGAGTTTTAAGATTGGAAGTTCACGTTGTTTGACAAGTTTTCCCACTAAAACATTTTGCATTCCTTCGTAAAGAGCAATTGCTTCTTGAATTGGAACCCACATTATTTTGCTAATTCTAACCTTTTCATCTTCCTCTAATCTTTGAGGGCAAGCTTCTTTTCTTCTTGCTAGAAAGTAATGGTTTAAATTTTGACGTTTGATGAGATTGTAATAATCTTTTACGTCGCCAAGTTCACAGATGATTTCAATGTGAAAGCCAGCCTCTTCTTCCATCTCTCTTTCAAGAGCTTGGGCATTTGTTTCACCTTTTTGAATGCCGCCTCCTGGAAGTTCATAATAATCTCTCGGGCCAAACGCATCATCATCTTTGATGTATCCAAGACAGACATTACC
>JAQUHH010000024.1 GCA_028683685.1 Bacteroidales bacterium | reverse complement strand
ACACGACATTGCTTCCCAGATTTTCGATGCTGCTCTCAATTTTATGTTCCAACGAATCAACGACCGTGAAAACAGATATGACAGAAAAAATCCCGATGGTGATTCCCAAAAGAGTAAGAATGGTGCGCAACTTGTTGACAATAATAGCTTGCACAGCAAATTCAAAACTCTCTTTTAACAATCGGATAAATATCATAGAGCATCATTAAATACAAACAAAAATATTTGTAAAAAGCTAAATTACAATATTTTTCAATCTTGAATCAATATAATTTTATAAAAAGAAAAATTTTATAAAAGAATAAAAAGCAGACTCATTCCTACCAATCCCAGTGAAAACCCAACGTATACTTGTGCTTTGTTGTGTGCTTTTAGATACAAGCGGGAAGAACCAACCAAGCCAGAAATCATAAATAAAATCAATATTTCGGGAAGAAAGTTGATGGATAAACGACTTGACAAGCCTATTACCATGCCCAATACGGCTCCCAAAGAAAGCATATGCAAACTGATTTTCCATACAATACTAATCAATATTGATAATATAATGGTAAGTACGGCACCCAAAAGATATAACTGTAAAATTCCAGGAATTTTAATAGTAGATAAAAGATAATATGCAAAATAATAGACTATTCCTGTGATTAAAAGCGGTACATAGCGTTCTTCTTTTTGTTCGAAATGCAAGGATTTAAAAACTTTTAATCGATATCCGATAAATAGAATTAAAATGGGAAATACAACCATTAATAAAAATGTAAAGCCAGCAATCATACTCATCATTTTTAACGGATATAAAAAATAACTGACACGGAGGCTTAAAATTGCAAAGCCTAGATATGCAACAAGTAAAGGATGAAATAGGATCGAGCTAAGTTTGAAAATATTTTTCATTCGGTTTAAAGTTCCTTTCTGAGTCGTGCTACAGGAATATTGAGTTGTTCGCGGTATTTTGCAACAGTTCTGCGGGCAATATTGTATCCTTTTTCTTTTAATACTTTACAGATTTGCTCGTCGGTCAGTGGTTTTCGCTTATTTTCGGCATCCACTTCGTCGCTCAGGATTTTTTTAATTTCCCGGGATGACACTTCCTCGCCAGAATCATTAGTAAGCGATTCGGAGAAAAAAGTTTTCAGCAAAAAAGTCCCAAAATTGGTTTGTACATATTTGCTATTGGCAACTCGTGAAACTGTGGAAATATCAAGGTTTACAATTTCTGCTATGTCTTTCAAAATCATTGGCTTAAGCGTGGTTTCATCCCCCGTTAAAAAATATTCTTTTTGAAATTCAGCAATGGCATTCATGGTGTTTTCCAAGGTGTTATATCTTTGCTGAATGGCTTCAATAAACCATTTTGCTGAATCCATTTTTTGTTTTATAAATTGTACTGCTTCTTTTTGATGCTCTTCGTTTACACTGTTGAGCATTTCAATAAATGAGCGTTTTAATTTAAGTTCGGGAAGGTTTTTCGAATTTAGAGTAATTTCCAATTTGTCTCCAGAAGCATGAATGGTAAAATCGGGAATAATATATTGATTTTGACGACCTCCATCGCCCATTCCGCCAGGTTTTGGATTTAATTTCAGAATTTCATCCAAAGCCTCTTTTAGTTCGGCTTCTGTACAATTAATTTTGGCTACAATTTTGTCGTAATGTTTTTTTGTAAATTCCGGAAAATAATCTTCTATAATGCTGATTGCCAGTTTTATACTTGAACTTTCAACAAAGTCATGTCGTTTGAGTTGAATGAGCAAACACTCTTGCAAATTGCGTGCTCCGATGCCTGGTGGATCTAATTTGTGAATAATATTAACCAACACATCTTCAATTTCCTCTTCCGTAACCGTTAGGGCTTGTGTAAATGCCAAATCATCCGAAATAGAAGTTAATTCTCTTTCTAAGTAGCCTGAATTTTCAAGGTTTCCAATAATATGTTGTGCAATAATATATTCGGTATCGTTGATGTGATATAGCCCCAGTTGAGACAATAAACTATCATTAAAAGTGATGGCTGCGGCTTGAGGGATTTCTTTATAATCGTTGTCCGGAGAATTATTATTGATTTTTAATTTCTGATTTGGAATATCATAATCGTCTTCGTCGTAATAATCGCTGAGGTCAAACTCATCTTCGGTTGACTCTTCATTTGTTTCATCTTCTTGATTGTCTGTTTCTTCTGCGTTGGGCTCAGCGTCATCGGGGTCTTCCAATGCAGGGTTTTCCATAATTTCTTCTTTAATCCTCTGTTCCAAAGAAGCAACAGGAACTTGTATCAGCTTCATCAACATAATTTGTTGAGGAGATAACTTTTGAAGTTGTTTCTGCTCGAGTCTCTGTTTTAGCATGGCTGATTAGGTTTAGAAATGATGACAGCAATTTACGAAATCATTGTATCAAAGTCAAATTAAAATTCAGCATTTTGAGGAGTTCTTGGGAAAGGAATTACGTCGCGCATATTTGACATTCCGGTTACGAATAACATAAGTCTTTCAAAACCAAGTCCAAAGCCACTGTGAGGTGCGGTTCCGTATCTGCGAGTATCGAGGTACCACCAAAGGTCTTCTTCCGGAATATTTAATTCAGTAATCCATTCACGGATTTTTTCTAGGTTTTCCTCTCTTTGTGATCCACCAATGATTTCTCCGATTTTTGGAAATAAAACATCCATTGCACGAACGGTTTTTCCATCGTCGTTTTGTTTCATATAAAACGCTTTAATTCCTTTGGGGTAATCCGTTAGAATGACGGGTTTTTCAAAATGTTTTTCAACTAAATAGCGTTCATGTTCAGCGTGTAAATCATCGCCCCATTCTACTGGATATTCAAATTTTTGACCAGATTTTTGAAGAATTTCAACTGCTTCTGTATATGTAGCTCTCACAAATGGATGAGCGATAACGGCTTGCAATCTTGAAATAAGCTCTTTGTCAACCATTTTATTTAAAAACTCCAAGTCGTCAGAACAATGATCCAATGCATATTTAACCAAATACTTGATAAATTCTTCGGCCAAATCCATGTTTTCATCTATTTCAATGAAAGCCACTTCGGGTTCGATCATCCAAAATTCGGCTAAATGTCTTGCTGTATTTGAGTTTTCGGCTCTAAATGTAGGCCCAAAAGTGTATACTTTTCCCAATGCCATAGCGGCCAATTCGGCTTCCAATTGTCCAGAAACGGTTAAATTGGTTTCTTTGCCAAAAAAGTCTTCTGAATAATCTACTTCGCCTTCTTTGGTGCGTGGTACTTTGTTTAAATCCAATGTAGTTACTTGAAACATCGCTCCTGCACCTTCGGCATCCGATCCGGTGATAATGGGCGAATGAATATTGAAAAAGCCTTTGTCGTTAAAAAATTTATGAACGGCAAATGTCATATGGTGACGGATGCGGAAAACGGCTCCGAAAGTGTTGGTGCGTGGACGTAAATGAGCAATTTCTCGCAAAAACTCCATGGAGTGTCCTTTTTTCTGAAGAGGATATTTTTCAGAATCAGCAGTTCCATAAATTTCGATTTCAGTAGCATGAATTTCATGTGCTTGACCGCTTGCAGGGGATTCCTTCAAAATTCCAATGGCTGAAATACAACTTCCAGTTGTTATTTTTTTAAGTAGTTCTTCCTCAAAATTAGGAACATCTACGATGATTTGAATATTATGAATAATAGAACCATCGTTGATTGCAATAAAAGCAATTTCTTTGTTCTGACGTTTGGTTCTTACCCAGCCTTTTACGTTTATAATTTGCTCCGCAGCAAATTGTTCGGGAGTTTTTATTAATTCAACAATTGGAGTTCTCATAATGCACTTATCATTTATTTTTTTGCAAATGTAAGGCAAAAAAAATTAAAGTTGAAAAAATGAATGATTTTTCAACTTTAATAGTAATCTCTTTTTAAAAAACAGGTCTACTTATGGGACTATGGTAGAAACAAAAACGCTTTTATGTACTGTTTGTCCGGGGATGAGTCGGACGGATCCAGTGCCTTTTAAATAGCTGTTTATCAAGGGGTCTGAACTAGTGTCAATTTCGGCAAAAATATCCAAAATAGCTTCATGCTCAAACATTGTTGAGAACTGACCAGCAGCATCCGTAAACCCAAAATCTTGGACATCGTATTTTTTAACCATAACACTGCATTGCTCTATAACTCGATTCGTATCGCTCAAATGTTTAACGGTAACAACCAATTTGCATTCTGTATCTTTTTTACAGCCACTTGCAATCATGAGCAGCGCTGTAACGGTTAGACTTAAAGCAACAAGAATAATTGTTTTTTTCATAATTTAAGATTTATTATAACATTAATTATACTCTTAGACGAAATTTTTGGTTACAACATTGGGTATTTTTTTGTAGTATTGCAAATTAATATGATGCAATGGATTTTAACGCAAATATAAAGTAATTTTTTAACTATGAAGAAAAAATTTGCATTTATATTCTCTATTTTATTCTTTTTTTCAGGAATAATGTTTTTATCGGCTCAGAATAACAAAAAAACAGAGACCATGGTACTAATAAAAACAAGCAAAGGGGATATACAGGTTAAATTGTATAATGAAACACCTTTACATCGAGACAATTTTATAAAATTGGCAAAAGAAGGTTTTTATAATAATGTCTTATTTCACCGCGTGATTAAAGATTTTATGATTCAAACAGGCGATCCTGAATCGGTAGATGCTCCAGCAGATAAACAACTGGGTATGGGTGGACCGGGATATACTCTGCCGGCAGAAATAATTCCAGCCTTTTATCATAAAAAAGGAGCTTTGTCAGCAGCTCGTATGCCAGATAATGTAAATCCAAATAAAGAATCCAGCGGCTCGCAATTTTATATTGTACAAGGACGTACATTTTCAGATGTCGAAATTAAAACGTTTGAAGCCCGAACTGGTAGAAAATTCTCAAAAGAACAATGGGACACGTATAAATATGTTGGAGGAACTCCTCATCTTGATGGAGCTTATACTGTTTTTGGAGAAGTGGTGAAGGGCTTAAATGTTGTTGAAGACATTTCTTATGTTAAATGTGGCAGAGGAGATAGACCTTTGGAAGATGTGAAAATTATTGCAATTGAAATTCTTAATTAGTTCCGAACTCAGGTAATGGATGAATTATTGAAAAACATATTGGACAGAATGGAAGGTTTTGTACCGTCCGATAAAACTGAATTAGAATCATTTAAAGTTCAATTTCTTGGTAAAAAAGGAGAAATAACTTCTCTTTTTGGTAAAATGAAAGATATTCCTGCCGAACAACGCAAGGACTTTGGACTTCATGTGAACAAACTAAAAGAGGTGGCTCAACAAAAAATAGATTTTTATTTTGAAAAGTTCGAAAATGAATTATTTGAAGAAAAATCCAAAATTGACTTTAGTTTACCTGCAAATTTTTCACACGACGGGGGACGCCATCCTCTTTCAATTGTGACCAATAAAATTTATGATATTTTTGAACGAATTGGTTTTTCTGTTTCTTATGGTCCTGAAATTGAAGATGATTGGCATAATTTTTCTGCGTTAAATTTTGCTAAAGAACATCCTGCTAGAGATATGCAAGATACGTTCTTCGTTGAAAAAGATCCAGATATTGCACTTCGAACACATACTTCTTCGATTCAAGTTAGAATTATGGAGAATAATAAACCGCCCATTCGTACCATTTGTGCTGGTCGAGTTTTTCGTAATGAAACCGTTACTGCCCGATCGCATTGCATTTTTCATCAGGTAGAAGGACTTTATATTGATAAAAAAGTCTCTTTTGCTGATTTAAAACAGACCTTGATGTATTTTGCAAAAGAGATGTTTGGCGAAGAAACCAAAATCCGCTTGCGTCCTTCTTATTTTCCGTTTACGGAGCCTTCTGCGGAAATGGATATCAGTTGTGATATTTGTGGAGGAAAAGGCTGCAATTTGTGTAAATATTCGGGTTGGGTAGAAATTTTAGGTTGTGGAATGGTGGATCCCAATGTGCTTGAAAATTGTGGTATTGATAGCAAAGTTTATAGCGGTTTTGCTTTCGGAATGGGCATTGAAAGAATGACCCAACAACTTTATAAAACCAAAGACATCCGCATGTTCTTTGAAAATGATATTCGTTTTTTATCCCAGTTTAATTCATTTAACGCTTAATTTTTATATACAATGAAAAACTACAAATTAACTAATAATATATTGGGGTGGCTGATTGTTGTAATCGCCTCTACGGTATATATTATGACCGCTGAGCCAACAACCAGTTTCTGGGATTGTGGCGAATATATTGCAACTTCTTATAAGCTCCAAGTAGGTCACCCTCCTGGTGCTCCTACTTTTCAGTTGATTGGAAGAATTTTTACTCTTCTTGCTGGAAATGACACTTCTCAAGTAGCTTGGTATATTAATGTAATGTCGGCTATTTTTTCGGGAATGACTATTGGTTTAATGTTCTGGTCGCTTACTATGCTGTTGAAAAAATTAGCAAGTTTGGGTGAAAAAGTAATGCAAACTCATACTATGATTGCTATTTTTGGGAGTGCTTTTGTGGGTTCATTAGCCTATACTTTTTCAGATACATTTTGGTTCTCCGCTGTGGAAGGCGAAGTCTATGCTATGTCTTCTTTCTTTACAGCTCTCGTTTTTTGGATGATTTTGAAATGGGAGCAAGAAGCCGACCAGAAAAGCTCACTTCGTTGGCTCGTTCTTATTGCGTATATGATTGGACTTTCTATTGGAGTTCACCTTCTGAACTTACTAACAGTACCCGCTATTGTTTTTGTGTATTATTTTAAAAAATTCAAACCTACTTGGAAAGGTGGAATCTTGGCTTTTTTACTAAGCATTATTATTCTTGCTGGAATTCTTTACGGTATTATTCCGTGGATTGTCTATCTTGCAGGGAAAATTGAAATTTTATTTGTTAATAGTTTTCATTTGCCTTTTAATAGCGGAACCATTTTTTATTTTGCAGCGCTTATTGGTGGAATAATTTATGGTCTATATTATTCTCGAAAAAAACTGAAACCTATTTTAAATACAATATTATTATCGTTTGCATTTTTATTAATTGGATATTCAACTTTTGCAATTCTAGTCATTCGTTCGAATGCAAATACGCCTATTGATGAAAATAATCCTGAAGATGCTGTTGCATTGCTCGCTTATCTAAATCGTGAACAATATGGTTCTAATCCTTTGGTTTACGGACAATATTATAATGCTCCTGCCAGAGATTTTGAAGATGGTACTCCATTTTATGTTCGGGATCCGAAAGCAGGAAAATATGTTGTTTCTGATGATCGAAAAGCAAGTATTCCTGTTTATGATCCAAAATATTGTACGTTATTACCTCGTATGTGGAGCAGTCAACAATCGCAACATGCAGCATACTACAAAGAATGGGCTGGGATAAAAAATGACCCATCCAATAGAAAAATTCCGACCATGGGACAAAATCTTCGCTTTATGAAAGATTACCAAATCGGATATATGTACATGCGATTTTTTATGTGGAATTTTGCAGGACGTCAAAATGATATTCAAGGTTATGGCGGAATTTTGAATGGCAATTGGATAAGTGGTATTAATTTTATTGATGAAATGAGATTGGGACCTCAATCTGATATGCCCGAAAGCCTGAAAAATAAAGGTAGAAATAAATATTTCTTTTTGCCTCTAATTTTAGGATTGATTGGGTTGTTTTACCATTATTATAAACATTCAAAAGATGCTGTTATTGTCACTCTTCTTTTCTTTATGACGGGTTTGGCAATTGCCTTATATTTAAACATGTACGCATATCAGCCACGTGAAAGGGATTATGCTTTTGCTGCTTCATTCTATGCTTTTGCTATGTGGATTGGATTTGGCACTTATGCTATTTATGATTATGGTCGAAAATATCTAAATCCAACCTTGGTTGCTGGTTTAAGTATTATCTCTACGTTGATTTTGGTACCTGGAATTATGGCTATGGAAAATTGGGACGATCACGACCGATCAAATCGTTATACTGTTCTTTCTACGGCCAGTAATTATTTGAATTCATGTGCTCCAAATGCAATTATTTTCACCAACGGTGATAATGACACATTCCCTCTTTGGTATGCACAAGAGGTAGAAGGTGTTAGAACAGATGTTCGAGTTTGTAATTTGAGTCTTTTAAATACGGATTGGTATATTGATCAAATGAAACGTAAGGCGTATGATTCTGAACCAGTGCCTATGCAAATGGTTTGGGATCAATATAAGCAAGGCACGCGCGATTATTTGCCAGTGATTCCTCAGTCAAAAGAGTATATGAATATCAAAACCGTGGTTAATGATATCTTGAGCGATGCTAAAAAAGTTCGTTTTAGTAATAATAAAGATTTAAATTTTATTCCAACAAATAAATTTTATTTGGAAATTGATTCTGCAAAAATAGTGGACAGTGGAACCGTGCCTCCTGAATTGGCTCATTTAGTTGTAGATAGAATAGAGTGGGAAGTTCCTAATACGGTTTTGCAGAAAAACATGATTGCGATGATGGATATTTTGGCAAATTTCAATTGGGATCGTCCTTTGTATTATGCTGTTACAACGGGTGGTGATGCTTATTTTGGTTTGGAAAAATATTTCCAACTTGAAGGAATGGCGTATCGTTTTGTCCCTATCAAAACCGAAAATAAAAATGAAGACATGTCTATTGGTCGCATTAATACTGATATTCTTTATCATAATTTAATGAACGAATTTATTTGGGGTGGATTAAATGATCCTAGAGTATATTTGAATGAAGATAATGTTCGAATAACAATGACGATTCGTCAAATATTCGGACGTTTAGCCAATGCGTTGGTTTCTGAGAACAAACTCGACTCTGCCATGAAAGTTTGCGACAAATCGGTTGAGTTAATGCCCAATCATTTGATTCCGTATAATTATTTTACCTTGTCAATTACCGAAGCTTATTATCGAATCAATACACCTGAGTCCTTGAAAAAAGGGAAAGAGATGATGGATAAAATGGTTACAATTAGCGAAACTGAATTAGCTTATTTTTTCCGTTTTAAAGGGAAATTTACTCCATTGGTAGATCGTGAAATCCAACAAAATTTAGGAGTGCTTCAACGTATTTCTATGATTGCTGAGACATATAAAGATGAAGAGATAAGAGCGAAAGCAGATAATATTTTCCAAACTTCATACATGCAGTGGAAGCAATTGCCCCCAGGTAGTATGAATTAAATAAAAAAAACATTGAAGCTGGATAGTGTCCATGTTTATCGTTTTGCCAGATATCTGTTGCCAGATTATTATTGGTTTATCCCAAATAATACAAAAGAGATATATCTAAGTTTTGATGACGGACCTACTCTGGAATTGACCGAAATAATATTAAACATTCTCGCCAAAAAAAATGTGAAAGCCACGTTTTTTTTGGTTGGCGAGAATGTTTTAGAATATCCAGATTTGTATAATTCAATTTTAGAAGATGGGCATCGGGTTGGAAATCATAGTTTTAATCATTTAAAAGGTTGGAAAATATCCAAAAATGAGTATGTTGAAAATGTTATAAAAGCATCTGATTATATTCATTCCAATTTATTTAGACCTCCGTATGGAAAAATATCATACGGTCAAGGCAAGCTTCTGAAATCGGACTATAAAATAATCATGTGGTCTATTTTAACCCGTGATTATGATAAAAACACCTCGCCAGAACAATGTCTATATCGTGCAAATAAAGCAAAAACGGGAGATGTTATAGTATTTCATGATAATATAAAAGCACAAGAAAACATGCTCTATGCTTTGCCGAGATTTATTGATTTTGCTCAAGAAAAAGGATTTGTTTTTAATACGATTCCCGAATTATAATTTGTTTCTTCAGAAAATCAATTACGAATCAATTACTAATTATTATTCCGCCGAGAGGGCTTAGTCATTTGCTCACCTAGTCACTCTTTTAAAATTGAAGTAATAATTGTTAAAAGAGAAAAGATTAATTAGGTTTATTTTTATTGCAGAACATTGAACTGACTTAAATTTGCTGCAAGAATAATGAAAAATTTTGCGTTTTCTTTGTTGTCACTCATTAGTTATATATGTGGAGGTAATCTCCATTATAATATGTTCGGTATTGTTTTAGACCTCTGGTAGCAGGACCGCGGATAACAGAACCATCGGTAATAATAAAAGACGAACCACAAAGAGTGTCTACCAATATTAATCCCGAACTGTCCATCAAAATAGTAGAACCTTCTACATCATAATCATAAGGACAAGCCCTGTCGTATGCTTTAAATGTTTCCATGTCTTCGCGATAAATGACAATTCCTTTTACACCGCCAGTGACATATGTGTATCCTCCAATTAAATTCAAATCTAAAAATTCTGTTGAATTTGGATTGATTTGAAAATTCACATATATATTTGGAATCCATTGGTCGTCATCTTTTTTACAAGAGTTTGAAATCAAGAAAAAAAATAAGAAAAGGAAAATGCTGCTTGCTGTTTTTAAGTTTCTTGACATGATAATTGTTTTGGTTGTATTTTAGTAACGTAATTTTCAGAGAACAAATATATATATTTTTTTTCTTAAAAATATTTAATGGGATTTTTAATTAATGATAATAGTATTCCAAAAACGATAATGTAATTTTTCATTGAGCTTCTAATTCTATAGGAATATGTATATTTTAATTTATTTTTTTAAAATAGAGTGAACAAGAATGTTTTTTGACTAAGTTTGTTTTTTAAAGGAGTAATGTTTTTTTCAAGGCAGACCATGGATAAATTATTCGTTGAAAGAAAGGGAATCAAAATGCATATTTTTCAAAATAGGTTCAAATACTTCCGTCTTTTTTTATTTGTATTATTCATTGGAATAGTGGCAATGCCGAATTATTCTTGTCGTTCTCAAAAAGAGACTAAAAGCCAGAAAGAAACTAGGATAAAAGAAAAAAAACAGGCAAAAAAAGATAAAAAAGAGTATCGAAAAGCTCTAAAGCGACACAAGAAAATTCAAAGCAAGGATACTCGGAAAAGAATGAAAAAAGGGAAAAGATCTAGCTTGGGACAAACTCCTAAAAGGAAGAAAGGTTTTTTTGCTAGAATTTTTTCTAAAAAAGAAAAATGTGCAGCAGAATAAAATTTTATGTTAAACATCTTGTTTTTAGAAAATTATCGAGTATCTTTGGTTGGATTTTTGAAAAATGTCTATGTAATACTATATAATATAATTAATGTATGGATGATTTTGGACAACTGATAGCGATAATTGTGGGAGTAATTTTTTTGGTTATTAATGGATTGGGAAAGAAAAAAAAGCCTGTTGCGCCACCTTATGACCACAAAACTCCAACACCTAATGTGCCTCGAACGAAAACAGGAATTCCAGAATTGGATATGTTTTTAGAAGAAATTTCTGGACAGTCAGAAAAAAAGGAAGAAATTAAGCCAGTTTCTAGTTCAAAATATGACACTTTGGAAACTATTGAACCTAATTCTCCGTACGCAGAGTATAATTCTGTTGATTATTTTGAGGAAATACAACAGGATACAAATCATATAAAATTAGGAGATGAAAAAAAACAAATACTAAAAGATAATTCAGGGACTTTTGAAGACTCAAATTGCATTGAATTAAGCAATAAAAGTGAATTTAATTTGCGAGATGCAATCATCTTTTCGGAAATTTTGAAAAGACCTAGTTATTAGGTGTTTAGAAAAATATTTTAATGAAAGTGCTTTTTATTTGTAGGTGAATAAAATTTATTTATAACTTTACCTGCTAAAATAAGGGAAAATAATAGGAATGAATCTAAAATAAAACAATGGGTATGTTGAAAAAATTACTCTTTACATTGGGAATAGTGCTGATAACCAGTTCTATATTCGCCCAATCTCAGGGAACCCTACAAGGGAAAATTACTGAAAAAGATGGACGAACACCCGTTCCATTTGCAAACGTAATAATTGAAGCATCAGGAAGAAATCACGGGGGTGCTACCAGTGATTTTGATGGAAAATATACAATCCGTCCAATTCCTCCCGGTCGATATACAATTAAAGCAACGTTCGTTGGTTTTAGACCCGTGCAAATAAACGATGTTGTGATTGGTGCAGACCGTATTACTTTTGTCGACATTCAAATGGAGTCTACCATGGAAGAACTTCCTACAGTAGAAATTGTAGAATATGCAATTCCGTTGATTGATAAAGGTAAAACAACGGGTGGAGAAACCATAGGTGGCGAAGATTTGCAAAAAATGAGTGCTCGTTCAGCACAAGGAATGGCCGCAACCGTAGGGGGTGTATTTAGCCAAGATGGTGAAATGGGCTCTGTTCGTGGTTCACGTACGGATGGTACCGTTACCTATATTGATGGTGTTCGTGTTCGTGGCTCTTCTGGAGTTCCAAAATCAGCCATCGACCAAATCGCTGTTATGATGGGTGGACTTCCTGCTCGTTATGGTGAAGCAACCGGTGGTGTATTGAACATTACCACCAAAGGGCCTTCTCGCGACTTTGGCGGAAACGCCGAGGTGGTAGCGTCTCTTGATGGATACGGAAACTATATTGGAGCGTTCAGTTTAAATGGACCTCTTATCAAAAGTAGAAATGAAAATGATCAAACTTCTTTATTGGGATATTTCCTATCGGGCGAGTTTTCTTACGCCAAAGATGGATATCCAGCAAGAGGTGGCACTTATAAAGGAAAACAATCAACGATTGATAATTTAATCAAAAACCCACTGGTTCCTGTTGGTGAAGGAAATGCTCACTACTACAGTGCTGAATTTGTTACCAATAGCGATCTCGAAAAAGTTCGTGCACGTCAAGATGCACAAGCTTATGGTGCCAATTTTTCTGGAAAAATTGACGTAAAAACAAATCAAAATACCAACCTTACCTTTGGAGGTTCTTTTGATTATAACAATCAAAGAGAATGGGGATTTGGTTCTTCTATGTTTAACTCCTTTAAAAATGGAACCAGCGAAGGCATTACCTGGAGAGCATATGGTCGTTTTTCTCAGAAGTTCCCCGATGATACGGGCAAAACTTTATTGAAAAATGTTTATTATTCATTGCAAGCTGACTATACTCAAACGTTTGCAAAATCATATGACAATGATCATAAAGACGACTTCTTCAACTATGGATACATTGGTAAATTTGAAACATACAAAGATAGATTCTATGAAAAGAAAGATGTAGAAAAAGATGGTATACTATATAAAGATGTATGGGCTTTAACAAACATATATGATACTTTAGTTACCTTTCAACGTTCAGAAATAAATTCCGAATTGGCAAACTGGACTTCTTATTACTACGATCGTTTTTCGGATTATTCTAATGCCAATGATTATTATCGTAATAAAGTATTGTTGCAAAGTGGTTTTGCATTATTAAATGGAGAACAACCTTCTTCTGTTTATGGAATGTATAATGTGCCTGGTGCCATTACCTCAAGTTATGGAAAAAGTGAAACCAATCAATTAGGAATTAGTGCCAACGGTTCGGCTTCTATCGGAAAACATGCCATTGAATTTGGTTTTCAATACGAACAACGAAGCGATCGTTCTTGGAGTCTTGGTCCTACTGGATTATGGACGCTTATGCGTGAGAAAGCAAACTCTCATATTGCTCAGTTAGATGTTGAAAATCCTCAGTTTTCGTATACAGAAGACGGTTTTGGAAACTGGGTTTTTGTTGATACTGTAAACTATTCATTAAGCTATGATGGAGGTTCTCAAAGTTATTTTGACAAAAATGTTCGTGAAAAACTAGGATTAAATGTAAATAGCTTAGATTGGGTCGATGTTGATAATTTAGATCCTTCTTTTTATAACCTTGATATGTTTAATGCCGACGAACTTTTAAACAATGGTTATAGCTATGTATCATACTTTGGATATGATCATTTAGGAAATAAAACAAAAGGAAAAGTTTCAATGGAAGACTTTTTTGATAATAAGGATGATAAAGGAAACTTAAAACGTTCTATTGGTGCTTTTCAACCTATTTATATGGGTGCTTATATCCAAGATCAATTCTCGTTTGATGATTTGATTTTTAATGTGGGTATTCGTGTGGACCGTTTTGATGCCAACCAAAAAATATTAAAAGATAATTTCTTATTGGTTCCTGCAAAAACAGTGGCTGAAGCTACTGACTTTAGTCACCCCAGCAATATGGGTTCCGATTACGTTGTATATGTTAATGATGTCAACGATCCGAGCGCTGTTACTGGATATAGAAATGAAACAGTTTGGTATAATAACTTAGGTCAAGAAATTAGCGACCCTAATGCCCTTTCAGCAGGAACAACAACAGGTCGTGTTACTCCTTATTTAGTAGAACCAGGTTCTGACGTTAAGGTAAGTACAAAAGCATTTAAAGACTACGAACCTCAGATTTCGGTGATGCCTCGCGTTGCTTTCTCTTTCCCAATTTCGGATAAGGCTCTTTTCTTTGCGCATTATGACGTTATTACAAAAAGACCTACCAGCGGATTAAGAATGAACCCTGTAGATTATTTATTTATTCAAAATGCGGGTACAAATTTTATTAGTAACCCAAGTTTGAAACCTGAAAAAACAGTAGATTATGAATTGGGTTTCCAACAAGCATTAAACAATAGTTCTGCGATTAAAATCTCTGGTTATTATTCAGAAGTTCGTGATTTAGTTCAGGCTTTCCGTTTTACCGAAGCCTATCCTAATACATATTATTCATACAACAACATTGACTTTGGTACTGTTATGGGCTCAACCATTTCCTATGACCTTCGTCAATCTAAAAACATTCGTCTAAGAGCCAACTATACGCTTCAATTTGCGAAAGGTACTGGATCTGATGCTACTTCAGCGAGAGCTTTGGTTACTTCCGGACAGCCCAACCTTAGAACCTTGAATTCATTAGCTTATGACCAACGTCATGCTGTTAAGATGAATATTGACTACCGTTTTGGTTTTGGTAAAGATTATAATGGTCCCAAAACTGAAAAAGCTACAAAAGATGGAAAGAAAAAAGTATATAATTGGTTAGAAAATACCGGTATAAACTTTACCTTCAGTGGTGGTTCTGGAGTGCCTTACACTCGCTC
>JAQUHH010000268.1 GCA_028683685.1 Bacteroidales bacterium | reverse complement strand
AACGGATGGAATTGCTGTTTTGGATGAATTTGAAAATGTAAAATATGCCAATAAAGTAGCTTCTATTTTGTTTGGTACTTATCCGAAAACTTTAACTGGACGAAATATTAGAGATTTTTTATCCGAAAAAGATTTGATTTTTATTCAAGAGGAAACCTTGAAACGTAAAAAAGGAGAATCTAGCATTTATGAATTGCAAATTTGTAGAGCGGACCAAAAACCTTGTTTTATTTTAGTGACTACGACTCCTAAGTTTGATAAATTTGGAAATTTTATTGAAACATTAGGCTTTTTTAGAGATATTACGGACAAGAAAAAAGCAGAAGAAGCATTGCGATTAGAGCAAGATAAAATTAGAAATGTGCTTAATTCATTACAGGATTTAATTTTTATATTTAATACAGAAGGTTATTATGTAGAATATTTGCAACCAGATAGTGCTAAGTTGATAAAAAGCCCAGAAGAGTTTATTGGAAAACATATCTCTGAAATTTTGCCAAAAGATATTGCTGATAAGCAAATGAAAGCAATTAGAAACTTAAAGAAAAGTGAAAAAGTTCAGATTTTTGATTATAAGCTTTTTTTGGATCGTAAGGAGCGTTGGTTTTCAGCTCATATCTTGCGATTGAAAGGAAGCATTTTTCATGAAGATTTATATATTGGCGTTATCCGTGATATTACCATTCGCAAAATTCAGGAAGAGAAATTAAAGCAGAGTGCAATTGATTTAAAAGGAGTTATCGAAGATAGAAATAAACTTATTTCCATTATGGCTCATGATTTGAAAAATCCTTTTGCTGCCATGCTTGGAATGTCGGAAATGTTAAGTAAATATTATGATAGTTTTTCTGATGAAAAAAGAAAAGAGTATTTGTCTAGAATCTTGATTAACACTAAAAACATTCAATCACTCCTCGAAAATACTTTGCAATGGTCGTTAAATGAACAAAATAGACTTTCGTTTGATTTGGCAGAAATAAATGTGGGTGAAATTGTGGGTGAAATTTTGAGAGGAATTAACGTGATGTTAGTCCAAAAAGAGATTGAGGTTTTAAATAATATACCCGAAGACCTAAGCATCGTTGCTGATGAGCAAATGATTCGTATCATTTTTTCAAATTTAATTACCAATGCCTACAAATTTTCGAAGGTAAAAGGGCTGATAGAGGTGAATTTTGAAAATGAAAATGGGTTTTATGAGTTTTCAGTCGTTGATTTTGGAATTGGAATGAGCCCCACTATTCAGAAAACCCTTTTTGCAAAAGATTATAAAAGCAGGCGTGAAGGGACTGAGGGGGAAAAAGGAACGGGTTTGGGATTGGTTCTTTGCAAAGAATTTGTACAACGTCATGGTGGAGAAATTTGGGTCGAAAGTACTCCTAATGAGCGAACTAGTTTTAGGTTTACCATTAAAAAGAATAGGATCTAGGAATCCTTCTTGATTTTGGGAAAGAAGTTTTTTTTCCATTCTTCAAATTCTATTACCCATTTTTCTTTTTCTTTTTTGCTTAAAAAAGAAGCCTCAATGGCATTTAGGTTTAATTGCCAAAGTTCATCCAAACTAAATCCTTGATTCAGCAATAACAAATATTCGTCTGTTAAACTTGTAGAAAACATTACAGGATCATCCGAATTTACGGTGCAAAAAACACCAAGATCATGCAATTTTCGAATGGGGTGCACCCGATTGTCATCCACCAGTTTTAGACGGTAATTGCTCGAAGGGCAAACTTCCAAAGGTGTTTTTGTTGCTTTCAAACGCTCCATTAGGTTTTTGTCATCCAAACATCGGATTCCATGACCAATGCGTTCTGCTTGCAAATAATCAAGAGCTTCTACAATGCTTTCGGCTCCCACGGCTTCGCCAGCATGAGCTACTTTTCGAAGTCCATATTCGCCTGCTTTTTTATAAATATCTTTAAAGAGTCGGGCAGGGTAGCCATTTTCTAATCCACCAAGACCAATGCCAATAAACAATCCTCTCTCTTTGCCTTCTTTCACAAGCTCTAAAACAGCTTCTTTGCTTTGGGGAATGTTACGTGCAATATCGGGAATCAGGGCGACTTCAACCTGATGTTTTTCTCTTCCTTCTTTTAATCCCTTTTCAATAGCATCCAATATTTCGGAATTGCCGAATGATTCTACTAAAAAACTGGCACTCAGAAATGCTTCGGAGTATAAAATATTTTGAGAAGCCTGATATGCAAAAAATCCTTCAATAAGTTCCGTATAATCTTGTGGTTTTTTTAAAACGGAAACTGCTTTTATGTATACATCAATAAAATGTGCAAAGTTTTTGAATTGAAAGAATTTTTGCCATTCTTCAATGGTTTTTAATCCTACATCAATATTGTTTTTTTGTGCAATTTGGTATTATACATTGGCTTCTACAGCTCCTTCAATATGAACATGAAGTTCAAATTTTGGCATTTTTTTAAGAAATTCAACAGTATCTATCATGTTTATTTTGAATTAAATATATTAAAAATAATGTCCAATCTGATAAAATTGCTGAACATTCTTTTTATTAAAGCAAAATAGTTTTCTTAAAATTTCAACTATTCTCTTTTGATTTTTTATAGTTTTTCAAACCATCTTCCATAAAATTGATAAAGTTTTGTATATCTAAATCATATGCGTGTGGAGAGGTTAATATAGTGCCATTTTCATCAACAATAACATAATAAGGTTGAGCATTCGTATTGAATTGAGATATCATAATGTCGGCATTTTTTGTTCCGAGAGACTTAATAAGTCTGCCACGTTTATTTGTATACCATTCTTCTTCAGGCAGTTCCACTGCTTTGTCGTCGACGTATAAGGCAACAATAATAAATTCATTTCGTAAAATTTCGAGTACGCGTGGATCTGACCAAACATTGCTTTCCATTTCACGGCAATTGGTACAGCCATGTCCTGTAAAGTCGATAAAGATAGGTTTTTTTTGTTCTTTTGAGCATTCGTATGCTTGTTCGAGTTCGTAATATCCTTTTAGGCCATGTGGCAAAGGTTTGAACTTTTCCGAATATTTTGGGACATCACACAACTCATAGGTCGTGTTTCCGCCTCCTCCGCCTGCGTTGTTTCGAGCAATGGCATTGATGTCAAAATCTTGTGTTCCCATTGGAGGAAGCCAGCCTGCTAATGCTTTTAAAGGTGCTCCCCATAATCCAGGAACCATATAAACGGCAAACGAAAAGGATGCAATGGCGATTAATAATCGAGGGAAACTTTTAATATGTGTGGATTCGCTGTCGAGAGGGAATCTTATTTTTCCTAACAAATACATGCCCAAAAGAACAAAAATTACAATCCACATGCTTAAATAAACTTCTCGGTCTAATATTCCCCATTGGTAAGTTTGGTCGGGGATGTTTAAAAACTTAAGAGCAAAAGCCAATTCGATAAAACCTAGGAAAACTTTTACTGAGTTTAACCAACCCCCAGATTTAGGAAGTTTTTGTAACCAACCAGGGAAAAGTGCAAATAGAGTAAAAGGCAAGGCAAATGCCAATGAAAAACCAAGCATCCCAATAATAGGTTTAATAATTTGACCTCCGGCGGATGCAACAACGATGGTTC
>JAQUHH010000267.1 GCA_028683685.1 Bacteroidales bacterium | reverse complement strand
CAAATAAACCAAAACAAAAAGTATTAGTAGCCATGAGTGGCGGTTTGGACAGTTCGGTTGCAGCAATTTTGTTGAAAAATCAGGGATATGAACTGGTTGGAGTCACCATGAAAGTTTGGGATTACGAAAGCTTGGGCGAAAATGCCCCAGAAAGTGGTTGTTGTAATCTGGATGCCATCAACGATGCACGCCAAATTGCTGTGAGCATGGGTTTTCCTCATTATGTTTTGGATTTCAGACAATCTTTTGACAAAATTGTAATTCAAAATTTTGTGGAAGAATATCTAAAAGCACGAACTCCAAATCCTTGTGTCTTGTGCAATACATATATAAAGTGGGAAGCTTTGTTGGAAAAAGCCATAGAACTAGATTGTGATTTTATTGCAACAGGTCATTATGCCCAAGTTCGGATGGAAAACAACCGCTATGTTTTGTCCAAAGGTGTGGATGTGCTTAAAGATCAATCTTATATGCTTTGGGGGTTATCGCAAGAAAGTTTGCAAAAAACCTTGATGCCATTGGGGTCTTACAGCAAAGATAAAATTCGGGAAATTGCCCGAGAAGCTGGTTTTACGAAAGTAGCCAACAAACGTGAAAGCTATGACATTTGCTTTATTCCCGATAATGATTATCGCTCTTTTTTAAAGAAACAACGTCCCGAAATTGAGAAAGATATTCCCGAGGGGGATTTTGTTGACGTTCATGGTAAAATACTGGGTAAACACAAAGGATATCCTTTTTACACGGTCGGACAACGAAAAGGTTTGGAAATAGCATTGGGAGTTCCTGCTTATGTGAAACATATTGATGCTGAGACAAATACCATTGTTCTCGCTTTTAAAGATGAACTTTTTTCTCGCAAAATGGTTCTTAAAGAGTGGAACTACATTAAATTAGAACAAATTCCTCAAGGAATGAAAGCATTGGTGAAAATCAGATATCGAGACAAAGGTACGCTTGCCTCCATTTATCAGCACGACGATAGGATAGAAGTAGTGTTTGATGATGGAGTCTCTGCCGTCGCTCCCGGACAATCTGCTGTAGCTTACGATGGCGATGACGTCCTTTTTGGTGGATTAATAGAGGCCGCATATGAATCGTAAACACATTTTTTGGGTGTTATTGGTTTTTATTTTTATTTCTTGTCAAAAGGATGACCAAAAACCAATTGTTCTTGTTCAAGAAGATTTAAAATATTATCCTTTAAACGTGGGGTCATATATTGATTATGAAATTGAATATATCTTTTGGAACGATTTTGCTGAAACGGTCGATACTTCAATTTATATTCTGAGAGAATTTGTAGAATCAAAAGTGACCAATTACTCTGGAGATACCTTGTATAGAATTGAACAATATACAAAAAATCATCCCGATTCGGCATGGAGCATTCCTCACATTGTATTTGCTGGAATGCGTGAAAACTATGTTTATAAAGTTGAAGATAATATCAATTATGTAAAGATTATATTGCCCGTTCAGGAAAATATAAAATGGAATGGAAATGCATATAATTCATTGCCTAATCAAGTGTATCGATATCTGTCTGTAGGAAACCAAATTTCTTTTTCTTCTCTTCATTTTGATAAATCCATGCATATTTTGCAAGAGGACAATCAAACATTAATTAATCAAGATATGGAAGAGGAGATGTATGCACTTAATATTGGCTTGATTTATAAAAAACAAAAACATTTAAAAAAAACATATAACCCAATAAATCAATCTTTTGAGATTTCTTCGGGATATTCACTCACTCAAATAATAACAAATTATGGCACTCTCTAAAAAAATCTTTGGAATTTTGATCATCCAACTTTTTATAATAAATTTAATAGGTCAAACGGCTCCAAATAAATATTGGATTCAATTTATAGATAAGAACAATTCTCCTTATTCTATAAATCAAGCAGAAGAATTTCTTTCTCAAAGATCCATAGAACGACGTTTGCGTTATAATATAGCCATTGACGAACTCGATTTTCCGGTAAACTCCCACTATTTAGATAGTTTGAGGCACTACGGATTGGTTGTTCTAACCACTTCAAAATGGCATAATGGAGCGACTGTTTTTGCATCCGATACCAATGTTATGTCATCAATTCGTCAGTTAGACTTTGTTCAAAATGTTCGAAAAAATGCAAATGTAACTCCCAATAGGGTTCCCAAGGAAAACGCAAATTTGCATCACTTTTCTCCAATTAACAATAGTATTATGCCCGAAATCCAACATGTTCAAAATAAAGAATATGACGAATTTTGTTCGTACAATTATGGAAACGCATATCGACAAATTAATATGATGAACGGTGACTTTCTGCATGAAATGGGATTTTGTGGCAGCGGAATCACCATTGGGGTGATAGATGCCGGTTTTTGGAGGGTAAATCAGATTTCAGCTTTTGATAGTTTGTGGCAAAACAATCAAATATTAGGTACGTTTGATTTAGTAGATCCTTCTTCCAATATCTTCGAGCAAAGTACGCATGGAATGATGGTTTTATCAACAATGGGTGCCAATCGCCCTGGCGAAATTGTGGGAACGGCTCCCAAAGCTTCATATTGGCTAATTCGCTCGGAAGATTCTGAAACAGAATATGTTATTGAAGAAGACAACTATGTAGCCGCTTTGGAATTTGCGGATAGCGTAGGAGTGGATGTAATTAATACTTCATTGGGATATACCAACTTTCAGGACAGCCTTGTGGTGCGAACCTATGCTGATATGGACGGAAAAACCAGCCGTGCTTCACTGGCAGCCACCATTGCTGGCCGCAAAGGAATGATTGTTTGCAACAGTGCCGGAAATTCAGGAAATAGCGAATGGTTTCACATTGGTTCCCCGGGAGATGCGGATAGTATTTTTACCGTAGGAGCCGTGGATGAAATGAGAGAAGTGGCTTCGTTTTCTTCCAGAGGTCCCAGTTATGATGGTCGCGTGAAACCTGAAATAGCAGCCATGGGGCAACAAACCATTGTGATTAACCAAGAAGGAAATGCCGTACCGGGAAATGGGACTTCTTTTTCTTCTCCCGTTTTTACAGGTTCGGTAGCTTGTTTATGGCAAGCTTTTCCCGAAAAATCAAATTATGAGATTATGGATGCGATTATGAGATCCGCAGATAAATATGATAATCCCGATTCTTTAACGGGTTATGGTATTCCTGATTTTAGTTTGGCATACCAAATTTTAAACCCAAATACTTCTGTCCAAGCCAAAACAAAAGAACGTATCCTTAAAGTTTCCCCCAATCCGTTTAATCAAAACTTTAGTTTGCAGGTTTTTTCTGACATTGACACGTATGCTTTTATTGAGTTTTTTGACGTTCGTGGAATGCAGTTTTTAGATGTTATTCCAGTCATGATTCTCAAAGGAAACAACACCTTAAAGATTGAAGATGCTTCTGTTTTACCAAATGGCTTGTATTTTATAAAAGTAACATCAAAAAGCACTTCTGAAGTGATTCGGGTAATGAAAATTTAGTGAATAAGCTTAAAAAAAATGAATTAGTGAAAAAGATGATATGAATAGTAGAGAGAAGAATTCAAAAGAGAGTGTTTGTGAACTTACTAAAACCTTACGTCAA
>JAQUHH010000023.1 GCA_028683685.1 Bacteroidales bacterium | reverse complement strand
CACAAAAACAGAAGACTCTGAAGGTTCTACCATTTTTTCGAAGTCTGTACTTCCATCCGACCACGCTACAGAAACAGCTCCTGATATTTCTAATCGAGCGGATGTCCATCTGCAAATAATAGTATCATTTGAAGCGAAAACAGGAATTACACTTAATATTGAACGGGGTGTTTCTTCAACTATTGTAACTTCCTTTGTCTTAACAGGTTCTTTATCAGCAACTAAATTTATAGCTTTTTCTGGCATCAATTCAGTTTTTTGTTCTTTATGAGATGGATAAGCCGTTTCTATTGCATGATGTTGAACTTTTGGTTTTATTGGCTCAATATACTTAGCCGTTTCATTATTAGAACAATCTGATTGGACTTCCTTTTCCTCAGGTACAATTTTATCTTCAAATATGGTTTTATTCTCAACTCGATTTTTATCTTCTACAATAATTGTTTTAGCATTCTCTTTTGGGTTGGTTAATTCAATTGAATTATCTGTAATTACAACATTCTCATTTTGCATAAAATTGTCATAAGCAAAATACGAAGCAATGGAAATAACAGCAGCTACGGCAATACCAGTGAACAGTTTGGCATAGCTAAAAGAAGCTTTGTTATTATATTTAATCAATTCTGGACTATTTTGAATGTTTGTCCAAACCTGATTAGAAGGATTCTCTGCATAATCGTAGAGATTATCTTTGAAAATTTCTCCTATGTTTTTATTTGTTTCCATATTTCAATTATAATTGTGCCATTTTTTTATTTTCAGACTCTGTTAACTCAATGATTTTTTGTTGTAACGAACGTCGAGCTTTAAGTAATTGAGACTTAGAAGTATTAATAGAGACATTTAATTCGTCTGCAATTTCCTTGTGTGAATAACCTTCAATTTCGAACATATTAAAAACTGTGCGATAACCGGGAGGCAATTCTTCAATCATTTTAAGAAGGACTTTGGCATTCAGCATATCGTAATTATCAATTCTAACATCTTCCACAATTTCAACAATTTCGTCAATATTTGCGTGATACGAAGATTTTTGTTTAGCTCGATAATAATTTAAAGCCGTATTTACCATTATTCTTCTAACCCAACCTTCCAAAGAACCATCTAGTCGGAAATTCTTCAAGTTCAGATAAACTTTAATAAATCCATCTTGTAGAATATCCTCTGCCTCTTCTACTGTATCTGAATAGCGTATACATACGCCTTTCATAACTGGTGCAAACTTAGTATAAAGAGCTTGCTGAAATTTTGATTTCCCTTCTACACATCCCCTAACAAGTTCTTCATCAGTCATATTTCGATTTGGCAATTTCATTTATAAGACATTTTGATGATATAAAAAGTTGTCTACACAAGAGGTGACATATTGCTTTTCTTAGATAAGTAAAATAAATCAGAAAGGTTATTATTTGTAAACATCTGGTTACCAACTCTTAACAAGTCTTCAATTTCGATTTTCCGATACCTATCTATCTCATTATTAATTAAATCTATCTTGCCCAAACATTCAAAATATGCTAAATTCATAGCTTTATTTAAGATATTCATTTTGGAAAACATCATCACAGATATTGTTTTATTAATCACTTTTTCTAATTCTGTAGATTTTATTCCTTCATGAATCAATAATTTGAGTTCCTCATTAATGGCATCATTTGCTTGTTTTGGATCAATACCTTCAGCAATTTTTCCAACAATATATAACAAACCTTCATCAATGGAGCCAGAAATACTGCTGCTAATTTCGACAAACAAACCCTTTTTTTTATACAAATTTCGATAAAGTCTTGAAGAAGTTCCATTGGCAAGTATATCCGAAAGGATATCGCTCACATAGTAATCATCTTCCATTCTTTTTCCCATATGAAATGCTTTGTAGATTGCATCTGTAGGAACGTTTCGTTTCACTTCTAAAAAGCGATATGTATCTTGAACAGGCTCTTTAGAAAGATTTCTGTGATAATCATAATTGGGTTCGATATCGCCAAACCATTTTTCTGCCAATCGCAGCATTTCATCGGGATCAACATTTCCAGCGATACTCAAAATGGCTCTATTGGGTCGATAATGTTTGCTGAAAAAACCTTGAACATCCTCTAAATTAGCATTTTGAATATGACTAAGGTCAATTCCTATTGGATTCCAACGATACGGATGGGTTTTGTATGCTAAATCGTGCAAAAGCAACATTGCATCGCCATAAGGCTGATTTAAATAGGATTGCCGAAACTCTTCGCTTACTACTTTTTTTTGAGTTTCTAGAGATTTTTCCGAAATCAATAAGTTTTTCATTCGATCCGATTCTACCCAAAAAGCCGTTTCAACGTTAACAGCAGGCAAAGTGATATAATAATTGGTAATGTCTCTGGATGTAAAAGCATTGTTTGAACCGGCTGCTTCTTGGATTGGTTTGTCAAATTTTGGCACATTTGATGAACCTTCAAACATGAGATGTTCGAATAAATGAGCAAAACCAGTTTTTTCGGGATTTTCATCTCTCGATCCCACATCATACAAAAGATTAAATGCAACCAATGGTGTATTTATGTCTCGGTGTACAATAATTTTCAAACCATTGCTTAATTGAGTTTTGTGGTATTTAATCATTTGTTTTTATTTCCACGTTTAAATTTTCCATAATTTCTTTCACATTATTGCTTGACGGAGTTTGATACAATGCTAAATCGAAAGATTCTAGCGAAGCATAAAAATGATCGAAAATATCCGATTGAATTTCTTCATAGACCACCCACTCTTTACTGCGGCAAAAAACATAGACCTCCAAGGGAATACCTTTGTCGGAAGTGGGTAATTGGCGAACCATCAGTGTTGACTCGAGACTCAAGGTATCCAAAGATTTCAAATACGCTTGCATATACATTCTAAAAATCCCAATGTTGGTTTGGTTTCTACCATTCACGGCAAGTGACTTATCAAAACTCATATTTTCGTTGTATTCATCAATCTCTTTTTGTTTTTCTACCACATAATCCGAAATCAATTCTATTTCTTTATATGAATCAAGCATTTCTGGGGTACAGAATTTCACGGTTTCCATATCTATAAAAAGAGCTCTTTTTATTCTTCTTCCTTCCGATTCAAACATTCCACGCCAATTAATAAAAGAGTCAGAAATCATTGCATAGGCAGGGATGTATACAATTGTTTTATCAAAGTTTCGAACTTTAACTGTGGTTAATGCAATTTCGATAACGTCGCCATCTGCCTTATATCTATCCATTGTAATCCAATCTCCTGGACGTGCCATATCGTTTGCCGACAATTGAATTCCTGCAACCAGCCCCAACAATGCATCTTTAAACACCAGCATTAAAACAGCACTTAAGGCACCTAAACCAGCTAAAAAAGTCAAGGGAGATTTTCCTAAAATAGTTGCCAAAATCAAAACACCTGCAAAAAACGAAAGAAGTACTTTAACGAGTTGCAAATAACCTTTAATTGGCTTATAATTAGATATTTCCCAATCATTATAGATGTCGCCAAAAGTATCAATTAAAGTGTATAGCGATAAAAGTATTACGAACACAATATAAATACCCAGCACGCCCAAAATAAACGATAACCACCCTGGATTGTAGGGCAAAACAAAAGGGATATATTTATAAATAAGAGCTGATGGTACAAGATATGACACTCTGGTAAAAAACTTATTGCTAAAGAGTTTATCATCCCAATTGCTAGAAGTCCTTTTCACAATTTGTTTAATGATTTTAGCCACTACAAATTTGGCAAAATAAAAACCCACCAAACTCATTACCACCAAAGAAGCCAATAAAATCAATACGCGAAACATATAAATATTCGCTTCTGGAACATAAAGCTTTAACAATAAAAAATCTACAAATTCAATCACATCTGTCTTCATAATATTACATATTTATGCAAATATACAAATATTATTTACAAAAAAAAGAATTCACTTATGTTTATAAATCACGATTTCGACTATTTTTATTTCAAATTTCAAGGAGTATTTTAAGAAAAAAATTCTAAAAAAAGGGCATTTTTCTCTATTGAATTATTTTCGAATTTGGCAACAAATCTGTGGTCACCCAAATATTACCTCCCACTACAGAATTTTCTCCGATACGAATTCGACCTAAAATACTTGCGTTAGAATAGATTATGACGTTGTCTTCAATGATGGGATGTCTGTCAATTCCTTTTACTGGCTTTCCATTTTCGTCCATTGGAAAACTTTTAGCTCCCAAAGTAACCCCTTGATAAAGTTTTACTTTGTTTCCAATAATAGTTGTTTCTCCAATAACAACGCCTGTTCCGTGATCAATGGAAAAATATTTCCCAATTTTCGCACCGGGATGAATGTCTATTCCTGTTTCAGAATGTGCCATTTCGGTAATAATTCTAGGGATAATTGGAACTTTAAGCAACCATAATTCATGGGCTACACGGTAATTCAATATGGCTTTAATGGCGGGGAAACAATATATCACCTCCCCAATGCTTTTGGCAGATGGATCCCCCTCAAATAAAGCTTGTACATCGGTTTTTAGAATTTCTCTCAATTTGGGAAGTTTTTTCCAAAAACTGAATTGTCAAATCTCTGCAATCATCTAAACAATAAGTACATTGTTCATTTTGAGAGCTGCAATTGAAGCACAAACCACGATTAATTTCTTCTGAAAGAGCCTGAAAAACTTTATCAAGATTGACTCCCATATAATAACTTAAATTATCTCTATTAAGGTGCTCGTCAGCAAAATAGCCTGGAAAAATAATTTCACGCAAAACATCTACGATTATTTTTAAGCGTTGAACAGAAGGCGTTTTTTCATTTTTTTTTGAAAAATGGAAAACATCATTATCAGACTCAATAACACTTAGTTTTTCACAAACCTTGGCAATGTCAAATTTCTTATTCATAAAGTTGATTCGTTAAACAAAACCGTACTCAGGTATCTTTCAGCAGAATCGCATACAAAAGTTACAATTTTTTTATTTTTAAATTCATTTCTTTTAGCCACTTCAATTGCTGCATATACATTTGCACCAGAGGAAATACCACACAAAATCCCCTCTTCTTTCATCAACCTATGAGCCATTTTAATGGCATTTTTATTGGAAACCCTCACCACATCATCTATCAAGCTCAACTCCAACACCTTGGGAACAAATCCAGCACCGATGCCTTGAATTTTATGAAGGCCCGCATTTCCCCCCGACAATACAGGAGAATTCTCAGGTTCTACCGCTATCGATTTAAAATTAGATTTTTTCAATTTCAAAGCTTTAGAAACTCCAGTAAAGGTTCCACCTGTTCCAACACCGGTTACTAATGCATCAATTTCCCCTTGGGTATCATTCCAAATCTCCATTGCGGTTGTTTTCATATGCATTTCAACATTTGATACGTTTTCAAATTGCATTGGAATAAACCCATTAAATGCAAATGCAAGTTCATTGGCTTTATCAATTGCACCATTCATCCCTTTATGAGCAGGCGTTAGAACCACTTCAGCACCCAATGCTGTCATTAACATACGTCTTTCAATGCTCATGTTTTCGGGCATTGTAATGATCTACTTATATGATTTAACAGCACAAACCATAGCCAATCCAATTCCCGTATTTCCACTACTCGGCTCTATTATAATTGAATCCTTATTGATTACACCTCGTGCTTCTGCATCTTCAATCATCGCTTTTGCTAAACGATCCTTAACGGAAAAAGTGGGATTGTTGCTTTCCATTTTAAGATATACTTCAGCTCCAGTTTCAAAATTAATTTTAGGAATTTTCAGCAATGGTGTATTGCCTACCATCTCTAGAATATTTTCACAAATCTTCATATTATATAGCTAATTTATAAAAACCATACAAACAACTAGGTACAAAACTAAAAATTAGCATCCATCCAAGCTGTTTTTTAACAATCCATGACAAAAGCGTATTCTAATTCCTATTTTTCCTCAATTTAAGAAAAAATCAAATAAAAAAATCTCTTTAAAATAAAGAGATTTTTTTATTTTGTCGGGGTGAGAAGACTCGAACTTCCGACCCCTTGCACCCCATGCAAGTACGCTAGCCAACTGCGCCACACCCCGAACTGAATTTAAAAAAGAATGATTTCTCATTTAACTGTGCAAAGATACACTAATTATCAAAATAACAAACTTTCGCTCACACTTTTTCGCCAAAAACTAGAAAACATCATAATTTCCTTTGCCGTATGAATCAGGGTTGCGTTCATAAATTTCTGTATGATACTGATTTATATTATTTAAGATTTCCAATAATAAATATTTATCTTCCAAGGAAATGTATCCTAATTTTTCGTCATCAATATTATGCAAACGCTTTTGAATATCGGCCATCTCCTTTTTCCCCTTTGCACTAAGCTTCAATCTTTTTACTCGTTTATCCAATTTGTCTTCTGCTTCTTTCACAAAATCCAAATCAATCAAGCGTTTGATAATTTTCGTTCCTGTTGTTAGCTCTATTACATTTTGAGCATAAACATCGGATTTAGAGGGGCTATCAAGTTTATCAATGGTTAATAAGAAATTGTATTCTTCCATCGATTTAACTTTAAAATCCTGAAAAAAGTGTTTGGTATATAAACGTTGAAATTTAGAGATTCTAGAAACTAAATTCAACAGATATACATTCAGATCTTTTTCGGATACCGTTTTTTCTTCAAGCGGATTGAGTGAAGCATTTTTATTCATCCATGCCGAAAACTTCTTTAATTCATCGCTTCCCGACTCGGAATAAAACTGATGATACAAACAAACCAACTCTACTACTTTTACACCGTCCATCATAATATGTTTTTTTTTTAAATTAATCTTCAAAAAGTGACATTTGAATGACATCATCGTCGTCTTTTCCGTTTTGTTTTCTTTCTTTACTATTAATAATGTTCTTTTTTTCGGGTTCTTTTTTCCATTTCTCTTCCATTTCTTCATCTATGTCTACCGCATCTATATCCGGAACATCTTCATCTTCGTGCTCAACTTCTTCCTCTTCAATATATTCCAAAGGTTCAATAAATTTTACTTTTTTAATTATATTTTCCGGAATACGTTTTCCTTTCGCTTTGGCACTCATAACATCCACAAAATCTTCAACTGAAATTATTTCAGCTGCAGAGTCGCCTTTTTTGTTCTCAAAAACATATTCGATTTGTGGCCTATGAGCAACATCCATGGCTATAAATTGCAAATTATCATCGTCAGGGACAACAGAATTTAGTTTGTCATTAATTTCGGGCAAGAAACGTTTTACAAATATTTTCCCACTGTCTTTCTCCTTAAGCAAAACGCTAATTGGCTTCTCTTCGTTTAGTTTTTCAATTTCCTTAAGTCCAGAATCATAATGATTTGACAAATCAAAAAGTGCTGTTTTATAAGAACCGTTTGAATACAAGGCCAAAATCCGATCATCTCCAATAAATTTGCCAAGGTATTTTCCACGTTCTTCTGTATTGAGTCGCATTACAATTTCATCAAACCAAACTTCAATAGCCGATAATGTTGAGCTCCCTTTTTCGAGCAATTCGATTTTTCTGACTGGATTTTTAGTTAAAATATTTCCTTTTGAGCCTCTGCCTTTAATGGCTAAATCAGCAAAGTCGTAGTCGAACTTCAATATTTTCAATTTTGGTTTCGGACGCAAAAGAACTCTTATTATTTCGGATTCTCCATTTGGATTGGCAGAAAAATAGAGCACTTTCGAAGCTTTTTTCCCTTTTGTTAAATCATATTCTTTGTCACGCGTTACTCCCAGCACAGCAAACCGTTTTACCATAGCAGCACCCGCTGAACCATCAGAATAAACCATATTATAAATGGTTCTTTCATCGTTGCGTTTAAAAATATCCACATGAATGATGTCTTTTCCTACAAACTTCTTGTCTGAAACTTTTGTCACCAAAAAGTTTCCATCCGAACGAAAAACGATAATATCATCAATATCAGAACAATCAAAAACATAGTCATCTTTTTTCATTCCTGTACCAATAAACCCCTCTTCTCTGTTTACATATAATTTCTGATTGGCAACAGCAACCATTTGGGCTTCAATATTTTCAAAACTTCTAAGTTCTGTTTTCCGCTCGCGACCTTTACCGTGTTTTTTCTGAATTTGGCGATAATAATTGATGGTGTAATCAATCAAGTTATCCAAATGATTTTTCACCTCTTCCATTTCAAATTCGAGGTTTTTTATCATTTCATCGGCTTTAAAACTATCAAATTTAGAAATTCTCTTAATTTTAATTTCCGTTAGACGAATAATATCATCTCTTACAATTTCTCTAAAAAAGATGTGTTTAAACGGCTCTAAGCCAGCATCTATAGCTTCTAATACGGCTTCCCATGTTTCGCACTCTTCAATATCACGATAAATTCTATTCTCGATAAATATTTTCTCCAAAGATGAATAATGCCATTGATTTTCTAATTCTTGCAAACGGATTTCCAACTCCATTTTAACCAAATTAGTGGTATTGGCAACCGATTCTCTAAGCATATCTGAAACCCCCATAAAATTGGGTTTGCTCTCTTTAATAACGCTTGCATTTGGCGAAATGGAGACTTCACAATCGGTAAAGGCATAAAGTGCATCAATGGTTTGGTCGGGCGAAATTCCTGGGCTGAGATGAACTAGTACTTCTACATTTGCAGCCGTATTATCATCAATTTTCCGGATTTTAATTTTCCCTTTATCATTGGCTTGAATAATAGAATCAATCAGTCCGGAAGTGGTCGTGCTAAAGGGAATTTCGGTAATGACCAAAGTCTTTTTATCCTGAATCGAGATTTTTGCACGAACTCGCACTCTTCCCCCTCTAATTCCATCATTGTATCTAGACACGTCAGCCATTCCCCCCGTCAGAAAGTCGGGGAAAATCTCAAAAGGTTTATTTTTCAAAATGGCAATTGAAGCATCAATAAGCTCATTAAAATTATGCGGTAATATTTTAGAAGCTAGCACCACTGCAATCCCTTCGCTGCCTTGTGCCAATAATAATGGAAATTTTATAGGAAGTACTACCGGCTCTTTGTTTCGGCCATCATACGACGACTTCCATTCGGTTGTTTTAGGATTAAAAACAACGTCCAGAGCAAATTTCGACAACCGAGCTTCTATATATCGCGGTGCTGCAGCTCTATCCCCCGTAAGAATATTTCCCCAGTTTCCCTGTTGATCTATTAATAATTCTTTTTGTCCAATTTGAACCAATGCATCGCCAATTGAAGCATCTCCGTGAGGGTGATACTTCATGGTATTTCCAATTAAATTTGCAACTTTATTATACCGTCCATCTTCCAATTCCCACATAGAGTGAAGAATTCTTCGCTGAACTGGCTTCATTCCATCTTTAATCTCAGGCACAGCTCTATCAAGAATGGTATATGAGGCATACTCGATAAACCAATTCTCAAACATGCTTTGAACGTGCATTATCTTCTGCAATTCATCCCCGTTAGAATAGTTTTCCTCGTTAATGTTCTCTTCTTCTTGATTTATATTCTCGTCCAATTCACTCATTTTAATTCTATTTACTACAAAAGTAATGTTTATAATCTACTTTTAAATCACAAGTTATAAAAAATAACCAACAATGCATGGTTTAAAACTATACTTTTAAACCATGTCATTTATAAAAGATATATATTCTTGGTTCAAACATTATTATAAAAAAAGAGGAATATTAATATTCCTCTTTTTTTATAATAAAATGTATTTTTATTTTCTGTTTTTGTGTTGCTGCTGTTGTTGCTGAACTTTTTGCAAATCTTCTAGTTTTTTAGTCCAATTAGACTTCTTTACAGGTTTTAATTTATTAAGTTCAATCTGTTTGCGAAGTTTATCCTCATTTACAATGTATCTAAAAAGGAACATTTGCAAGAATGTAATACAGTTTACCAAGAAATAATAATAACTTAAACCAGAGGCAAAATTATTAAAAATCCCAAGGAACATCACCGGCATCATATACATCATGATTTTCATGGTTTTCATATTTTGTCCACCCGTATTCATCATATCGTTATTTATTTTTGTATAAAGCAATGTAGCTGCTGTCATTAAAATTGTAAACAAACTAATATGATCACCATAAAATGGAATTGAGAACGGCAAATCAAGAATGGAATCATAAGAAGACAAATCATCTGCCCACAAGAAAGATTTCTGTCTTAACTCATAAGATGCCGGGAAAAAACGGAAAAGTGCCAACAGAATTGGAAGTTGCAACAACATAGGAATACAGCCTGCCATGGGGTTTACCCCCGCTTTTTTCTGCAAGCTCATCGTCGCTTGCTGTTTTTTCATAGAATCCTCTTGTTTGGGATACTTCTTGCTTAATTCTTCAATTTCAGGCTTTAACAAACGCATTTTAGCAGATGATAAATATGTTTTATAAGCAACTGGAAACAATACTAATTTCAACAAAAAGGTTAAAATCAAGATGATAATTCCATAATTTATACCGTAATTTTCCAACCAATTGAAAATTGGAATAACAGCATATCGATTGATCCAGCTCATTACGAAAAAGCCCCATCCAAGCGGGATTTGACGTTCTAAATCCAAATCATAGCTACTTAACAATGAATACTTATTGGGACCAAAGTACCATCTCATATCAAACCGACCGTCTTTAAGAGAACTTATGGGCACCACTAAAATGGTGTTCATCTCTTTCAACAAATCTTTATCGTCTTTAATCTCTTTGGTTTCTATTTCTCCACTTTCAAAATAAGAATCTGCAATCAGTGTTGAACTGAAAAAATGCTGTTTAAAAGAAACCCATTTTAAACCCGTTGTAAATTCTTCTTTTTTGAATTTTGTTTCCGAAATATTATTTACTTCTTCCGAATCTTTCCAAAATGCAGTAGTGTTTTTCAACTCATTTTCATAACTCTTTTCAACTCGATTGATTTTGGAATTCCATTGCAACTCGAAGGAGGTCGTGTTGTTTTGAATGACTCCATCCATGTTAACAACAGAAATATTAAAATCCGACATGTATTTGTCTGCGTATATAGTATACGCCATTTCAACGAACCTAGTATCGTCTTTCAAGCTATCCGTTAGGTTTGGATACAATCGATACTGAACCGTAAGACTATCATTTTCAGCTACATCAAAATTTGTTTTTGAAGGGATTTTGTTATTGATTAAAACATCAAAATACATTTTTCCTGTTTCAATCAATAAGTTATTAGAAAAAAACGATATTCCCATATTTCCATTCTCGCTGCTAAAAAGCACCAGAGGTCGATCATCAAAAGTTTTCAAATCTTTCATTTCTACCGAAGAAATTCTTCCTCCAAGATTTGAAAAAGAAAATTTAATAAATTTATTTTCAACTTCAATAAACTCCTCTTCTCCTACTGAAGCTTGAGAAAAGCTACCAAACTGAGCGACGTCTTGCATCTGAGTTGGAAGCATGTCGACCACTACTTTATTAGTATCTTCATTTTCCATTGCAATAACTTCTTCGAGCATCGCTTTTTCTCTTCTAATGTGAGCCAAAGAATCTTGCTCAATTCTCAGTGCTTCTTTTTCTTCCTCGCTTGGTGCATTCCAAATACTAAATCCGATAAATAGTAAAAAAATCAATACCAAGCCAATAACCGTGTTCTTATCCATTTTTTCTGATTAAATTATAAAAATCGTGCAAATATAAGTTCAAAATTTTAATTGCCAAGTGTTTTCAGTGATTAACATGTTTATTTAACCTGTACTTTACGAATGGAAGATGAATTTTGATCAAATATTATTCTATATGCTGAAGTGGGTAAATAATGTACAAAACCAAATTGAGAGATTTTTTCGAAATAATACTGTTGTATAACTTCACCATTTACCATAAAATATATTTTTGTTTCTTCTGGAATTCTATAATAAATCCCTTTTTTAGAAGTTGATTTTATATGATTCGAGGTTAAACTATCAATTGTAGCCGAAGGGGCCATGGATTCAAACTGAATTGAATATGTTTCACTCTGAATATCATTGGCATCACAAACTCCTCGTGTTGTTGAAAATCCAAAAAGATTTACACTTTTATTTTTATTTTCCAAATTTGGCACCACCAAAAACTGATATTTACTCACTTCGCTAAGTGATATCCCAGTAAAAAGTTCCAAATATTGATTTTCGGTTTTTTCCAACTCTTTGGTTAAAAACTCAAAGGCTTCTTTACTATATGGAACCTCTTGATAGGCACTCAATAATTCAAAACGCTTTAATCTAAATTTCAAAATATAATCTGCCGCTTCTTCTGCTCTTTGTTCCGGTGTTTTAGTAATTAAAGTACGTTTAATCACGGGTTTCGACATTACAATAGTGTCGAGTTTATAAGTTTCGTATACCGTATCTATTTGTTCAACCTGAGAAGCATCTGCATATAGCTTGAAAAGATTTGGATAAGATTGATTTTTTGTATTAATTTCAAACTCTTCTTTTTCAAACCTTTCAGGAGCATCGCTCCGATTATTAATAGAAACTAGGTTAAGATTATTTCCCAATGAAAAACTATTGATTTTTCGCTTTTTAAAAATGTTATTTATTTTCTTTGTTTTAATCAGATAATATTGGGAGGTATCTGGAAGTTGCATAGAACGAACTCGAATATTTTTAATCTCATATGAAGTTTGATTATAGGCAATAACATTTTTCAAACCGAGATACTTATCAGCATGTTCAGCATACGGTCCTTTAATTTTAATGCTTTTCTCAACATCTACTTCTACCAATAATCCAGTTTGTGGTATATTGTAAATCAAACCATTATCCACTTTTTCGTCGTATAAAGAATTCAAATGATATACGCGAAACTTTGAACAGGAAGAAATTAATAAAACACCTATAAACAATAAAATAATAACCAATCGACTCTTCATTCTCTTTTTTTTAGCAAAATTACATTTTTTTGATTGAGATGAAAAATTATACTTTTAAAATTTCATAATAAATATAAGATGTTTTATTCAACAAATCAATTTGTATATGTAAAAAAGAATTATATTTGAACCTAAAATAACAAATTAAAAATTTCAAAAATCACTTTTAACAGCACTTTATAGATATTTCATTGCATTTTAAAGCAAATTAACAATCACAAAGAACAAAAAAAACAATTATAAATAGTTTCCTTGAATTATCCGTTAAATTAAAACTTTAAACATGAAAAAAACATCCATTTTCATCTTCTCTTTATTGATTTACGTATGCAGTTTTGGACAACTTTCGTCCGAAGCAGAAAAATGCATCATAAAAGGAATTGAGTATCACAAAAAGGGACAATACGATAAAGCTATTGAAGAATACGACAAAGCTTTAATTTTTGACAAAGACAATATTTTTGCTTATTCTGAAAAAGCCATGACCCTAATGCGCCAAAATAAAGAGAGAGAAGCCATAAAACTTTGCGAAAAAGCAATTGAAATTCATCCCAAAAATTCCAATTTAGAATCCATTTACATCACCATGGGAACTTGCTACAGCCATTTAGACTTGCCACACAAAGCCATTGAAAAATATGATGAAGGACTGCAATTATTTCCAAATCAGTATCTTTTGCATTTCAATAAAGGAATCAGTTATTATGGATTAGATTATTATGACGAAGCACTGCGTTGTTTTGAAAAAGCACTTACCACAAATCCTTTTCATGCTGGCTCACACAATGCCATTGCCAATATTCACCAAATGAAACACAATAGAATTCCCTCAATTTTATCGTATAGTTTTTTTCTACTTATTGAACCTGAAGGGAATAGAGCAAAAAGAAATTTTGAACAACTTATTTATGTAATGAAATCAAATGTCGAAAGAACAGACAAAAAAAACATAACCATAAATATTAATTCATCACAAATAGATGAAATAGAAGATGGTGACTCTATAAAAGCAAATAACTTTTCCTCAATTGACTTAATACTCTCTTTAACAGATGCTTTGGAACTGAGCAAGAATAGTAAAGATAAAATGGATCGTGAATCATTTTATAATAAAATTGAATCCATGTCATCCCTCTTAAAATCATCAAGAAGTGAGAATAAAGGTTTTTATTGGGAATTTTATGCTCAATTTTTCATTGATATGCTTGACAATGAACACTTAGAAGCATACTCTTACATTGCGTTTATGACTACTCAGGATAAAAAAATTGTAAAATGGCTCGAAAAAAATGATGACAAAATAAAAGCACTTTACGAATGGACCCGTAATTATTCATGGAATATTGCTGAAGCTCTTCATCCTGTAAATGAATTGGAAATAATTACCAGAGATTAATATATCGGAATTTCTAATGAGGGGTACTAAAAATTAGATTTTTTTAGGCGAAAATAATTTTAAAACCGCAATTTACCTATGTAAGCAAGGATTTTTTAATTTGAATTCAACGACAAAAAAAGCAACCGTAGCCGAAAGGCAAGCTCAGCGAAGCTAATTTTCAGAAGTCCCATAATAATAATATTTTTTTATTTCACGACAATCTCACTGACCCCTGCTCCTTTTTTGATCAATTGAATTTGGCATGGGATTCTCTCTTTCAACAACTCTACGTGCGAAATAATTCCAATGGTTTTTCCTGTAGACTGTAGGTTTTCCAAAGCACTCAATGCCATCTCCAAAGTTTGTGGATCCAAAGCACCAAATCCCTCATCAACAAAGAGCGATTCAACTGGATTTGAACCACTTGCCATATCCGACAAACCCAAAGCCAAAGCCAAACTCACCAAGAATGTTTCGCCTCCCGATAAAGTATTCATGGGACGAATATGATCGCCCTGATACATGTCCACGATATCAAAATTTAATTCTTGCAATCGCTTCATCTCATGAGTCAAAAAAACTTCATAACGTCCACTGATTCTAGCTAAATGCTGATTGGCTTTCACTGCCAGAACACGCATGGTTATGGATTGCGCCTATTTGCGGAATTTATCACCATCGGCAGAACCAATTAAATCCTTTAATTTTTCCCAACGTGCCAATTCTCGTTGCTGAGCTTCTATATTTTGCAATATTTCAAGTTGCGATTTGCGAACTTCTTCATCTTGCAACAAAATGGAATTCAAATGATTATGTTTTCTTAAAAAATCTTCATACTGAAATTTAATCACTTCTGTTTGTTCCAAAAGTACTTCCATCGACTCTTCTGTTAGCATTTCATGAG
>JAQUHH010000266.1 GCA_028683685.1 Bacteroidales bacterium | reverse complement strand
GGTAACAGGTAATATTGACGGAGAAAAACAAGTGATTAAAAGCGACATTTAAAATCAATCGACACGTACCAAAGTGACGAAATTAACTTTTCAACATCACGAGGTACCTTAATAGGCAGGAGTATCATGGCGATCTCCTGCTTTTTTTATACTTGTGAAAGGATTGGAAGATTAAAAGAAACTGAACTTAAAAGCTCATAATGTCATTCAATTCTGATATTAGTTTTTGTCTTTTTGCATTTGTCATTTCCAAATTATCAATTACGGATGCATTATTAAACAATTGACGACAACTTACAATCTTTTTCTCCATAATTTCTGTTTTTTGATTTTTCGTAAGATTTTGCAAAATGGTTATAGGAAAGACCTTTTCTCTTTCCAGCAAGTCTTTCAATCCATTGCCCGATGGATAATCCCAAGAAAGCAGTTCAAGCCCCACGCATTTTGCATATCGAATGGAATCCACCGTAAAACGAGTATTGGTTGCAACCAATCCGGAAAATTTAAATTTCTCATACTTTTCTTCCTTTTCCCGAATTTTAAGAATGTCCTCTATACGAGAATGCACATACAAAGGAACTTGTACACTCACTGTTTTCCCTTGATCTTTGGAATATTTGCATTCACCTAGAACCTGGGTGTTATTTTGGGTCGCTATCAAATCCATTTCGTGCATCACTCATCTGCCTTCCATCATAACTCCCACCTGAACATCATAATTTAATTTTCGATAGATTTCTCCCAGTAGTTGTTCGAAGGGAAAACCCGTTGGCCCCATTTCAAGCAAAGCCTGCTTGAGGCTATATCGTAATGCATTTAAACGACTCTGACGCTTTAGCAACGAAAAAGCCTTAGAGTATATTTTTTTGGTGGTAACTCCTTCATAGAGCCAGTCAAGAATCTCAGAGACAATAAAGTTGGTGCTATTATTATCGGCACCAGCCCGATGTAATGAGTTTTTCAATTTTGAAACATCAAAAACTTCCTTTTCGCCAGAAGCCTTCTTTATTAAGATATTGGGTGTGGATTTCATCGAAATAGATTTTTAACAAAGCAAAGGTATGGAAAAAAATAGGGTGCGAACGAATAAGCTCTATAAATTCTCTATCTCATATTAGAATAGTTCTAAATTCCCAACTTATTATAAAAACAAAAAACATTTTTCAAAAGAAAACGTTTTAATGTGTAAATGTACTAAAAGAAAAAAACCATGGGATATTTTAAAGAAAACACCACGAAAAAAATAATCAATATTATATTAATTATAATACTCATTGTTTTTGTTATGCTCAATCTCGAAACCACAAAAGTTAGCTTAATCTTTGTAACGGTTGATATGCCCCTTGTGATACTTATTTCATTTGTCTTTTTGATTGGCTACTTTGTTGGAAAAACTTTTATTCCAACAAAATGCAACGACAACAAAAAAATAGAAGAAAAAAAGATTCAGGAAGATATAGAATAAAACTAAACAGTATAAAACATAGTAAAAAACTTTCGGACAAAACTGAAAGTTTTTTTTTGAAAATACAAGCGTTTTCATACAAGACACACTGGTTAGACACTTGTTTTTTAACAATAATATAACCCCCTGCTGTTTTAGAATAAATGTATCTATTTTGAGCTATTTTCGTTTCTAAAAAAACAAAAATGAGCATATAAAATTTGAAAACACTCCAGCAAAACTTAATGGTATCATAATCAAATCGCAATATGAGACCAAAAGACTTTTAAAGATCAAAAAAAGGGCTGTTTTTTTAGTGGTTTAGTTATAAAACCGTACCTTTGTAATAAGAAAAATATAAAATTATAAAATTATGATTTTCACACCAGAAAAATATAAAATTAAAGATGAAAGGATGAAACCTTTCATCGATGTTGAGGAAATTGAAGGATATTTAGAATCTGTTCGCCCCGACCGTCAGCGAGTATTGGACGTGATTGCAAAATCACTTGATAAAAAACGTTTAACATTAGAAGAGACTGCGGTTTTGATTAATGCCACCGACCCTGATTTGATTGAAGCCATCAAAGACGGTGCTCGTACATTGAAAAAAATAGTATATGGCAATCGCATTGTTTTATTTGCCCCTTTGTACATTGGAAATAAATGTATAAACAATTGTGCTTACTGCGGATTTAGAGCCGAAAACAAAGATGCCATTCGCAAAACACTCCAGCAAGAGGAAATTAAACAGGAAATTATGGCCTTAGAAGAAAATGGCCAAAAAAGACTGGTCCTTGTTTTCGGAGAACATCCCGAGTATAATGCCGATTACATTGCCGAGTGTACGAAAATTGCTTATTCAGTCAAAAAAGGAAATGGAGAAATCAGAAGAGTCAACATTAATGCTGCACCCTTAGATATTGAAGGTTTCCGAAAAGTTCATCAAGCAGGAATTGGCACCTATCAAATTTTCCAAGAGACCTATCATCCCGAAGCCTACAAATGGTATCATAAAAGTGGTAGAAAAGCCGATTACAACTGGCGGGTAACAGCTTTTGACAGAGCTCAAGAAGCAGGTTTGGACGACGTTGGAATGGGTGCACTTTTTGGTCTTTACGACTGGAAATTTGAGGTAATGGCCATGGTTCGTCACACCAACCACCTCGAAGCCTGCTACGATGTAGGGCCACATACCATTTCATTCCCACGTATTACGGCTGCATCGAACAACTGCATTAAACCAGAATACGAAGTAAGCGACGAAGATTTCACCAGAATAATTGCGATTCTTCGTTTGGCGGTTCCATACACCGGATTGATTTTAACGGCACGCGAACCAGCTCATATCCGCACCGAAGCACTCTCGTTTGGCGTTTCGCAAATTGATGGTGGAACAAAATTAGAAATTGGAAGTTATTCCGAATCCGTAAATCTGGATCAGGATTTAAACAAGGAACAATTTAAAATTAATGACGACCGCTCTTTAAATGAAGTCATTGACGAATTATTAGAAAAAGGATATCTTCCCTCTTTCTGCACCTCATGTTACCGAATGGGACGCACAGGAGAGCACTTTATGGAGTTTTCAGTACCTGGATTTATCAAACGTTTTTGCACTCCAAACGGAATTCTAACATTGGCAGAATATTTAATGGATTATGCTCCAGAACATACCGCCAAAAAAGGTTGGGAAGTTATCGCTCGAGAATTAAAAGACCTTGAAGATGAAAATGTTAGAAATGAAATCGAAGACAGAATCGAGAAAATAAAAAAAGGCAAACGTGATTTATACTTCTAAAAATCAATAAATTATGAAAGAAAATAGAATTATTGGAATATTAATAAAAGACAGGATTAAAGAAGCCGGAAGAACCCAAAAAATACTTTCCGAATATGCTTCCATCATCACCACAAGAATGGGAACACACGAACTAAATGATTTCGTTTGCAGTCGCAAAGGCATCATCATCCTTCATCTCGGAGGAAATGAGTCTTTGTGGGATAACTTTGAAAACGAGCTTAAAGAAGTGGGTGGAATTGAAGTTCAAAAAATGTCATTTGTTTACTAAAAAGAAAAAAATATGATTTCAATTATAGCAATAAACATTACAAAAAATGTAGAAAAACCATACAAAGTTCAAGAAATTTTGAGCATGT
>JAQUHH010000265.1 GCA_028683685.1 Bacteroidales bacterium | reverse complement strand
TCAGTATTTGCTTTCACATATTTAGCAAGCAAAGAAGATATTGAGTATTCGATTTTGATGGCTCAAAAAGCATCGGAAGAGTTGAAAAAGATGCCTTCTTATAGGCTCGAACAAATTTTAAATGAAATTGCTCAAACGATGAAAGCGGATCGTCTTCGCTTGGCTGAAGTTCTTGCTTTAGAAGCTTGTAAACCTATTGTTTATGCATTATCCGAAATCGACAGAGCCGTTCAAGCATTCAGAGTGGCGGCTCAAGAGGCACTTCGACCACCCAACGAATACATGACTCTAGATTGGACGCTTGCGGGTGAAAACAAAGAAGCTTGGATTAAATATTTCCCCATTGGTCTGGTATCCGGAATTTCTCCTTTTAATTTTCCGATGAATTTAGCTGTTCATAAAGTTGCAGCTGCTATTGCAGCTCGTTGTCCTATTGTTCTAAAACCAGCCAGTTCAACTCCTTTATCAACATTGGAATTAGCAAAAATTATAGATCAAACGGAATTGCCAAAAGGAGCGGTATCCATATTGCCTGCGAATAGAGAAGTGGGGAATCTGCTAGTTACAGATGAGCGTTTTAAATTGCTTTCATTTACGGGTTCACCAGAAGTGGGCTGGAAAATGAAAAATGATGCCGGTAAAAAGAAAGTGGTTTTGGAATTGGGTGGAAATGCGGCTGCTATTATTACGCCTTCTGCAAAAATTAAAGAAGCACTCAAAAAATGTTTAGTGGGCGCCTTTGCCAATGCAGGTCAAGTGTGTATTCATACGCAACGGATTTATGTTCACCAAACCATTTTTAATGAATTTATAAATGCTTTTGTTACCGAAACTAAAAAGTTGAAAACTGGACATCCTCTGGAAATGGAGACCGATATTTCAGCAGTTATTGATGAAAAAAATGCAATTCGTATCGAAAAATGGATTTTGGAAGCTCAAAAACAAGGGGCTAGAATTTTGTGTGGTGGAAAACGACACGGAAATATTATCGAACCCACCGTGCTAACGGGGACTAACAATTCGATGAAAGTAAACGGACAAGAAATTTTTGGACCCACCGTTGTGATTGAGGCTTATCAAACATTTAATGATGCTATTTTTATGGTCAATGATACTCCTTTTGGACTGCAAGCTGGTGTTTTTACAAATCAGCTGGATGAAATGAATAAAGCTTTTGAAAAACTTGAGTATGGAGGTGTTATGATTAATGAAGCGCCTTCCTATCGGGTTGACCATATGCCTTATGGTGGTATTAAAGATTCTGGACAAGGAAGAGAAGGTTTGAAATATGCTATCTACGATATGTTAGAACCTAAAATATTGGTAAAACCAAAATAGTTTTTCATATCCCTATATTGTTTTTTTCAAAAACTAAAAAAGCCCTGAATTTCAGGGCTTTTTTTAGGATTGTAACCATAAATTAAGAATGATGTTCTTTGAATTTTTTCAAGCGATATTCTAAATCAGGGAATTGGCTTTCGTGAACCAAGGATACGCAAGCTCTTAGCCCTTCGGTGCGTTTGCTGCCTGTGATGCCGAGTGAAATTGCACTGATGCCGTAATATAAAAATTCTTCAAGCAATTCTTCGCCAGAAAATCCAGGATATGCAATGGTAAAATAAAAACCATCGGCAATAGGTTGGTCAATGTCGGTGTCATACACGATTTTAAAACCATTTTCCACAAACATTTTTTTCATAATAGCTGCTTTTTCACCGTACACTTTAACATCGTCAAGATAATTGTATGTTCCGTCGTTGCATGCTTTCAGAATAGCTGCCAGAGCATATTGAGCAGAATGAGAGGTGCCCGAGCTTAAACAATAAATTGCACCATAAACAATGGCTCTGCCAAAGATAGGAGTGCCATAAAATGGAACCAGACCTTCGTATTTGGTGTTGAATAAAGTATCGGAAAGAATCATCATTCCACAGCGTTCCCCTGCATAACTAAAGGCTTTTGAGCTAGAGATAAACAAAATATACTTGTCGGTATATTTTGCAACGCTGGGCTGAAAGGGTGCAATTCCAGGTTTGGATATATCTTTACGGAAATCCATTCCAAAATAAGCTAAATCTTCAATCACAACAACGTCATATTTAGTAGCTATTTCGCCAATAATTTGTAATTCTTGTTCTGTAAAACAAATCCATGTTGGGTTGTTTGGATTCGAATATATCATCGAATGGATGTTGCCTTTCGATAAAATAGATTCTAATTTCTCTCTTATTTTTTCGCCTCTGTATTCATACACATCAAAAGTTTCTAATTTTAAACCCAGTACTTTATGTTGTTGTTTTTGAACGGGGAAACCAGGATCAATAAATAAAGTGGTGTCTTTTTTGGGATTTGCTTTTGACATGGTCATAAAAGTGGCAAAACCTCCCATCATAGAACCTACTGTTGGAAGACAACTTGCAGGACTTACTTCGATGTCTAAAAAGTTTTTGCAAAAACGGGCGGCTTCTTCTTTTAAAGCAGGAAGGCCGTCAATGTCAGGATAAATGGCGGCTACATTGTTTCGCAAAGCTTCAATTTGGGCATCTACGCCAACTTGGGCTGCAGAAATTCCGGGAATCCCCATTTCCATGCGGATAAATTTTGTGCCGGATGCTTCTTCAATGTCGGTAATCAAACGCTTAATTTCGCGGATGGAAGCACTTCCAACACTTGAAATTTGGCTTTCGCTAATGATTCTTTTTACGGTTTGGTAATCAATGGGTGTTTCTTTCATATCTGTTTGTTTCTTTTAATTTTCGTTATTTACTTTTATTTGATGCAATCGCTAAAATAATACCCAAGGCAATGCCCAAAAGAGCTGCAAATAAAACTCGATAATTTTCGGGTAAAATAAAAGTTATGGTGTGCATTGGAATCCAAAATAAAGGGATGCTTTTTTTGAAAACAAAACCCCATTGAACTTTCCAATTAAGAGTCGACATGTGATGTCCAAATGCAATGGGAGAATACAGGGCTTTCAGAGTGCCATTGTGGACTCCGATGTGCATGTCGGTGATTTTATGCAAGGTCATCATAAACGGAGCATAAACGGTGTTTAGGAAAAAGCTGATGCAAAAAGCAACCCCTAGTTTTCCCATCGAAAACCCAGAGGAAGAAAACACAGCAGATGCTTCTGAATATCCAGCTTTGGTTAAAAAATAAAGGGTTCCACCCGTAAAGACATCGAATGAGATTTTTATGGTTATTCCCAATAAACCCCAAATGACAGCTCTGGGAATGAGCCCAAATCCTTTGTTTAAATAGTTGCCCGTTTTAATTCTCGATCCAATCGATTCTCCAAATGTTGCCAAAATGGCAAATTTTATGAAACTCATGATAAAAGCATGATTCATCGTAAAATCATTATACCATTGGTAAAAACTTTCAAATAGGAAAAATGGCAGAAAAAAGGCAATAGCTCCGAACAGTACATATAAATCTTTAATTTTCATAAAATGTGTTTTTTCTTAGTTTTGCCACAAATGTATAAGAATTTTTACAAACAATAAAACTTTTCTGAAAAAAGTTAAGTGAATTTAAATTTCTTCATTTCTTTGCTTCTTTCATTACTTTTGCTTGTGTTTTGATTATTAATATATTGGATTATGATTTTTGTTAGCGGAGCAAC
>JAQUHH010000264.1 GCA_028683685.1 Bacteroidales bacterium | reverse complement strand
CCCCATTATGGTGCTAAAGCACAAAAAATGTAAATAAAATTTTCATCAGTTGTCTAAAGCCAACTGAAATAGATAGACAATTTATCCATTTTTGTTTTGCATCCAATAATTTCAAAACTAGCATCAAACAATTACAAATCACTTCCCAATGAAAAATCAGCCAAAACTATAGCACAGCAAGCTTCTATAATTACGGGCATTCGCAAGGCGATGCAGACGTCATGGCGACCTTTTATTTCAAGGATTTGTTTTTCTCCTGTTTTGAGATTGAAACTTTGTTGTGGTTTTGAAATGCTGGAAGTTGGTTTAACGGCAACTCTAAATACAATTTGATTGCCATTGCTAATGCCTCCATTGATACCGCCTGCATGATTTGTGCTGGTAATTCCAGCTTTTATATAAGCATCATTCATTTCGCTACCTATCATTGCAGCTGAAGCAAAGCCTTTTCCAAATTCAATTCCTTTTATGGCGGGAATGGAAAAAATCAAATGACTAATTTTTGATTCTATGGAATCAAAAAAAGGCTCACCAATGCCAATGGGGACATTATTGGCAGTGCATTCGATAACTCCTCCAATGGAATCATTATTTTGAATGGCTTTGTCAATTTCGATATCTATTTGATTAGAACCACCAACATGAGTCAGATTTGCATTAATTTTTACATGAGGAATAATTTTCTTGGCAAGTATGCCAGCGGCAACAATGGCGAGTGTTAATCTGCCCGAAAAGTGTCCGCCACCTCTGGGATCATTGAATCCTTTGTATTTTGAATATGCTGTAAAATCAGCATGTCCAGGTCGGGGTATTTGTGCAATATTCTTGTAATCAGATGATTGTATATTGTTATTTTGAAATGAAATATGAATGGGAGCACCCGTTGTTTTTCCTTGATACACCCCTGAATGGATATAAGGAAAATCGTCTTCAGTCCGCTTTGTTGTTCCTTTTGCCCCGCTTTTTCGTCGGGATAAATCAATCCTAAAATCCTCTTCTTTAATTTCTATTCCGGGAGGACAGCCGTCGATAATTACGCCTAAGGATTCTCCGTGTGATTCGCCGTAAAGCGATATTCTGAAATGATGACCAAAACTATTCATAATTTAATGTTTTTTGTTGACTGTATTTGAAAAAATCTTCAAAAAAATGAGGATATGATTTATTTACACAATGGGGATTTGTAATTTCAATGGGTGCATTTGTTAATGTGGCTGCCATGGTAGCAATCATAACAATTCGATGATCGTTGTGTGATTCAATTATTTGATTTCCAGTGAGTTTCCCTTTGCCATTTACGATGATTTCATCACCATCTGCATAAATTTCTGCTCCCAATTTGCTAAAAATATCGATCAGAGATTTGCTGCGGTTAGATTCTTTGAAAAACAGTCGATTTCGTCCTTTTATTCGAGAAATACCACGAGCTGAAGTCGCTAATAATAGGAGCGGAGGAAATAAGTCGGGACAATCGCTGGCGTCAAAGTTAAAAGTATATTTTTGGTCTTTTTCAACAGAGATTTTGTTTTCAAAAATATTTACTTTGGCTCCAAATTGGTGCAGTGCTTCCAAAATCTTTCGATCTGCTTGTTTTGATAAAGAATTTAAGTTTTCAATGGTGATTTTCCCTGAAATGGCAGCTCCAACAAGTCCGTTGGCCGATCCGCTCCAGTCGCCTTCAATATCTATTTCCGCACTTTTATAGGTTTGATTTCCATCGATATTAAATTCCTGATAATTATCATGCTCTATTTTTATCCCGAATTTCTCCATAAGCTCTAGTGTCATGTCGACATAAGGCTTGCTGACGAGTTTGTTGACTTTCAAAAAAGTATCCGTGTCAAGAAGTGGAAGGCTGATAAGCAAGCCGCTAAGCATTTGTGAACTAATACTGCCATCCATTTCTATTGGATTTTTTGAAATTTTCCCACTGATTTGAAGGGGAAGTTTTTCGCCAGAAACGTTTAGTCCACTTGCTATAATGCTATCAATCAATGGTTTTAGTGGCCTGTTTAAAAGTGTTCCTTCTCCATCAATGGTGTACCCTGAAGAGATGATCGATAGTATAAATGAAAACATACGGAGTGCCAGTCCAGATTCACCTACATTAATGTTTATATTTTTGAAATTTATTATTTTTAAATTATTGATAATTAGAGTGTTGTCTTTTTCGATTAGTTCTATACCCAATTGATTTAAAATATTTTTGACTGCAATGACGTCTCCCGAATCGGAAGTATTTTTGAGTACTGTTTTTCCTTTGGCGAGAATCGAAATTGCTAAGGCTCTTTGGTAGTGACTTTTTGACGCAGCAGCACGAATTGTTCCATTGATAATCAAGGGTTTTATGATTATATTTTGGTTCTTATTCATGCTTATTTGTATTTAATTCCAAATAATCTTTCATCTTTTGATAGGTAGGCTGACCTTGAGCAATTTTATATCTTTCATGCACGCAAGCGTATGAGATTTTTTCTCCTTTGAGCAAAGCTTCATAGCGAGTTTGAATAAAATTTTCACCCATTAAAAATGCAATTAATTTAGGAAATTTTTCATTCAATTTTTTAATGGTGCAGATATCTTCCTTTTTTGTACCTAAGCAAGCAATTTTGACAATGTCGGCTCCAGAGTGAAATAGATTTTCAATTTTTTGTTCGAGAAATGCAATTTCGGGAGTGAATTCAAAATTATGATAAGAATAGATTCGTTTTATTGTTGGTGACAAATTGGGTAGAATGTTCTTAATCAAGGCTTTTTTTAAGCAGTTTTCATCAATATCGAGGTAGTTTGGATGTTGGGAAAGTGAGTTTAAAATTAGTTTTTCTGCATTGGGATTATCTATTAATTTCTCTCGAATACTGATCATCCAATGATTTGAGATTTTCATTAGTTCAGGAATTTCCTCGGCTGAAATATGCAATAGGTCAAGTCGCAATTCTATCAAATCAGGATTTTTGATTTGTTTTATTAGCGGAATCTCCTCCATTGAACTCAATACAAGGCAAATTTTAGCCATGGATAATTTCTTTAAGTTGTTCTATCAAGATTTTATAATCCATTTTAATAATGCGACAATCTCCAATTTTGAAAGGAAAAATGTAGTAAATTTCGTCTTTATATCTCTTTTTGTCATGTAAGATTTTTTCTTGCAAAGTATCGAAATCGATGTTTAAACTTAAATCAAATTGGAAAGTGTCAAATATTTTTTTGATGCTGTCAACGTCCTCTTGTGTACAATATTTATTTTTAAAAGCCAGCAATGTGTCGTGCCATATTCCGATGGCAACAGACTCACCATGAGATAGATAGCTGGATGTTTCGATGGCGTGACCCAAGGTATGTCCGAAATTGAGCAATCGCCGTTCATTGGTTTCATTTACATCTTTTTCAACAATACCCATTTTAAAATGAATTGATTTTTCAATGAGTTTGCTTATTATTTCGGAATCTTTATTTTTAATTTTCTCCGCATTTTTCAATAAAAAATCAACATCATTCTGACCCGATAAAATAGCATGTTTTATGACTTCTCCTAAACCATTTTGAAATTCTAAATTGGAAAGAGAATCTAAAAAATCAGGAAAAATAGCCACTGATTTTGGTTGATTTATGGTTCCAACGCAATTTTTAATAGTTCCGA
>JAQUHH010000263.1 GCA_028683685.1 Bacteroidales bacterium | reverse complement strand
GCTCGGAAATATAGATTGGGAAAAAACTGAATTGCTTTTTTCGGAACATCATTTATCACATGCTGCCAGTTCTTTTTTTGCATCTCCCTTTGAAAAATCAGCAATCCTAACTATAGACGGCGTTGGCGAATGGACAACCGCAAGTATTGGGATGGGAGAAAGCAATAAAATTAAAATATTAAAAGAACTGCATTTTCCACATTCAGTGGGTTTATTATACAGTTCGTTTACTTATTTTTTAGGATTTACCGTCAATTCGGGAGAATATAAACTGATGGGATTGGCTCCCTATGGAAATGCCGAAGACGATGAAACGAAGAAATTTATAGAAATCATCAAAACACAATTGGTCGATATAAAACCCGATGGCTCGATCTTCCTAAATAAAAAAATGTTTAGCTTTTGCCATAAATTAAAAATGGTTAATGCTAAAAAATGGGAAAATATGTTCTCCATTACAAGGAGAAAACCTGAAGAGGAAATTTCGCAAAGTCACTGCAATTTAGCATATTCCATTCAAAAAGTAACAGAAGAAATTATTTTAAAAATGGCTCAAACAGCTTATAATCTTACAAAAGCATCGAACCTGTGTTTAGCTGGTGGAGTAGCTCTAAATTGTGTGGCTAACGGACTATTATTAAAAGAAAAAACATTTAAAAACATCTATATTCAACCGGCTTCAGGTGATGCTGGAGGTGCTTTAGGAGCAGCCTTAGCTGTACATTATTTATACTTTGAAAACCAAAGACATACAGATGAAATAAATGACCAAATGAAAGGCTCCTTATTAGGTCCTGATTACACTGACGAGGATGTTGACAAAATGAATAGATTTTTTAAAACGGTCTATAAAAAACAGGATAACTTTGACGCAATGGCTGAATTTATTGCCGAAAAAATAGCAAATGGAAATATTGTAGGATGGTTTCAAGGACGAATGGAATTTGGTCCCAGAGCATTAGGAAATAGAAGTATTTTAGGAGATTCTAGAAATCCGGATATGCAACAAAAAATGAATTTAAAAATCAAATTTAGAGAAGGATTTCGTCCATTTGCCCCCGCTGTGTTAGCGGAGGAAGTTCAAAACTATTTTGAAATGGATGTTTCATCTCCATACATGCTAATGGTCGCACCCGTTGTTTTTGACAGAAGAAAAAAGCTAGCAAACAACTATAATGAACTCCCATTAAAAGAGAAACTAAAAACTCCAAGAAGTGACATTCAGGCAGTTACACATATTGATTTCTCTGCCAGAATTCAAACAGTGCACAAAAACACAAATCCAAAGTTTTACACCTTAATTAATGCCTTTAAAAACATTACAGATTATGGTATTGTTGTAAATACAAGTTTTAATGTACGTGGAGAACCCATTGTTTGTTCGCCTCAAGATGCTTACTTATGTTTTATGGCTACGGATATGGATTATCTTGTGATAAATAATTATATTTACAGCAAAATAGAACAAACAGACTACAATAATAATGAGAAATGGAAAAGAAACATAATAAATGATTAATTTAGTTCATACTTAAATTTCACAACATGGAAAGTTTTAAAGAAATATGGCTGTTTTTAAAAGAACGAAAAAAATATTGGTTAATCCCTATGATTATTGTCTTAGGATTATTAAGCCTTCTTTTAATTTTTGGAGGAAGCAGTGCTGTGGCTCCTTTCGTTTATACTATGTTTTAATATTCTAAAAAAATCAAGATGAAAAACAAAAATTATTCCCTTACTATTCTAACCTTGGTCACCGCATTAAACATTGCCTTTTACATCACCGACATTCCAGTCTTATTTTATACATCCATAGGTTTGGGACTCATCGGACTCTTTTCAAAATCTATTTCAAAAATAATTCATTTTTGTTGGTTTAAATTCGCTGATTTTCTGGCGTATTTTTCTTCTAAAATTATTTTAAGTGTCGTTTTTATTTTTCTATTAACTCCCATTGCTTGGGTCGCAAAAATATTTAAAAAAGAAGATAAATTCAGAACTTTAAACTCTACCAAATCAAACTTTTTAGATAGAAATGAAGATTATTCAAACAAATCAATCTTTAACAAAACATGGTAAATGATAATAGAGAATTGCAAAACCCATTTCGCAAAATGAATTTAAAAAAACTGAATGTCCTTATTCCAACATTTTTTCTTGTTGTTTCAATATTTTTCATATTCATTAAATTCTATGCGTTAATTTTTGGCATCTACACTGGAGTATGGATTCTATTAGCTGTTTTTTCTTCCATATTTATGATTCTTAATTTTATCTTTAGAAAAAAAGACGAATTAAGAATTAAGCTATTAACCATATTTACAAGCACTGCCATAATCATATTAAGCATTGAAATTATTCTAAGATTATTTGGAGTTGGCACATCTGGTCTTGAACAAAGAAACGGTGTGTATAACTTTGAAATAATAAAAGAATTTCATGTTTGGAAGAAAAACGACTCTCACCTCCTCATCACAGATGAATATAAATATATTCGCACCACAAATTCTTTGGGATTGAGTGATATTGAACATCCTTTAGAAAAACAAAAAGGAGAGTCTTTAGTCATCGGTTTAGGAGATTCTTTTACCGAAGGCGACGGTGCTCATGCGGACTCTACTTGGCTTAAGTTTTTAGAACATTTTACATCCAAAAACAAACAGAAACAATATCGTTATATGAATGCAGGAGTTTGCGGAAGCGATCCTGTTTATCAATATCATCTCCTTGAACAAAAACTTCTTGTATATCAACCAGACATTGTCATATTAAATATTGGATTTGACATAGATGATATCATTTTCAGGGGTGGGTTTGAAAGATTCGAAAAAAAAGGCTTTGTTTACAATAGAAATATTGATTTTTTCTGTGCAACCTCTTTTATTTTTAGATTATTTCTGCATAATATTTTGGACTATAATTATTTAAACATGAGCGAAGAGAGACACTCACTAGAAGCCCAAAAAGCACTCCAAATAACAAAACAAACTTTATTAAAATTCAAAAATCTTGCACAAAAACAGAAGTTTCAGTTTTTGGTGGTTTTTTATCCAGGAAAAGAGGAGATAATAAATAACCAATATCAATATTGGGATGAGATTATGAAATTCTCCAATCAAGAAAAAATCCACACCCTTAATTTATTAAACTACTTCGTAAACAAAGAAAAAATAAACCGTGCCAATATCTATAATTATTATTGGCTTAGAGATGGACATCCTAAAGCCAAAGGATATGAAGCATATGGAAGAGCTGTGTTTGAAAAATTAGAGGAAATTGAAGTGAAAGGGAATTGCAAGTTCAAATAGTAAATGCAACTTTTAGGAGTATTGATCTCAGAAGCGATGTAATTAACAATAAAGAACGTTTTGGAGATTGGGAAATAGACCTAATTATTGGCAAAGACAGAAAAGGGGCAATTGTTACAATAGTTGAAAGAACTACTGCCTTTCTTTTAATGAAAAAGTTACCTTATGGTAAAAATGCAGATGAATTAGCCAGTGTAGTTATTGATATAATGACGCCTTATAAGCAATTTGTGCATTCAATTACTTCTGACAATGGTAAAGAATTTGCAGAACACAAAAAAATATCTAAAAAATTACTCACAGAATTCTTTTTTGCACACCCATATTCTTCATGGG
>JAQUHH010000262.1 GCA_028683685.1 Bacteroidales bacterium | reverse complement strand
GATCGATGGTTTTGTGAACTTTTGACGTGCACGTAACTCTTTGACTACTCCTGTTTTTTCAAACTTACGTTTCAATTTTTTTAGGGCTCTGTCAATGTTTTCTCCTTCTTTAATGGGAACAATAATCATACTAATACCTCTTTCTTTTTTGATTTGTAATTAAATAATTCTCACATATGAGTTTGCAAAAATAGTAATTTTTCGCAACATGACAATTTATTTCTATAATTTTCTTTCAATGTAGTCTGTAAGTTTAACATAAAGGTGATATCGGGTGATGCCTCCTGAGATTCCGTGGTCTTTGTTGGGGTACATAAACATTTCGAATTGTTTGTTTGCTTTTACCAATGCATCGGTCAACATCATCGAATTTTGATAATGCACATTATCATCCGAAGTGCCATGAATCAATAAGAAGTTTCCTTTCATCTTTTTTACATGATTAATGGGCGAATTATCGTCGTAGCCATCTGCGTTTTCTTGTGGAGTTCTCATAAAACGTTCTGTGTATATGTTGTCATAGTATCTCCAAGTTGTTACCGGTGCGACAGCAATGGCCGTTTTGAAAACATCAGCTCCTTTTGTTATGCACAATGTTGACATGTATCCTCCATAACTCCATCCCCAAATACCAATCCTTTTTGAGTCAACATAAGGTAAATTGGCCAAATATTTTGCACCTTCAATTTGGTCTTCCGTTTCATATTTTCCAATTTGTAAGTATGTGCATTTTTTAAATTCTTCGCCTCGTGCTCCCGTTCCTCTATTATCAACAGATACTATAATGTATCCTTTGTCGGCAAGTATTTGATACCAGAAAAAGTCAAAAGCATTCCATTTGTTTTCTACCGTTTGCGAGCCAGGACCACCATAAACATGCATCAAAACAGGATATTCTTTGTTTTTATCAAAGTTGGAAGGTTTTATCATCCATGCATTTAATGAAATATCTTCGGATGTTTTGAACGTGAAAAATTCGGGATACGATATTTGATATTTTTTTAGTTTCTCTTTTAAAGCATTGTTTGAAACAATATTTCGTACTAATTTTCCTTTGGAATTAAATAGATTTACTTCAGGAGGTGCTGTTGAACTTGAGTAGGTGTTAAAATAATATCCAAATTTTGTGCTGAAAATAGCGGAATTTGATCCTTTTTTCTTGGAAATAATTTCTGTTTTTCCATCCATTGAAACACTGGCAACAACTGTTTCGAGAGGAGTTTCCATCCAAGCCGAAAAATAAATTTTTTTATTGTTTTCATCCACACCAATAATTGATTCAATATCCCATTCTCCTTTGGTTAATTGTGTTGATGTTCCATCTGAAGTTTCTACAATATATATGTGGTTATATCCATCTTTTTCTGAATTTAAAATCATCTGTTTGCCATCCGAAGTAAAGAAAATTTCAGGAACATCAATCCAGTATTTATTGTCCTCTTTATATACGCTCCTTTTATCGAATCCATCATGATTATACTGAACCAATTCGTAATGATTTTGCAGTCTGTTCATAATTAATACGGTAAGTGTGTTGCTGTTGGGCAGCCAGTAAAATCGAGGAATGTATTGGTCGTTTTCACTTCCGGTATTTAATTTTGTAGATTTTTGCGAATTTAGATCATAAATAAAAACGTCCACAACTGAATTGTCTTCGCCCGCTTTTGGATATTTAAAGCGGTGTTCGCTTGGATATAAATGATCCCAAGTGAGCATGTTGAATTCTTTTACTTTGCTTTCGTCAAATTTGAAAAATGCAATTTTATTGCCATCTGGCGACCATTCAAATCCTTTTGTAATGGCAAATTCTTCTTCGTATACCCAATCGGTTGTTCCATTAATGATGTTTCTGTCTTTTCCATCGTTTGTAATTTGAGTGATTTTTTTGCTGGATAAATCTTTTACGTACAAATTGCTTTTATAAACAAATGCAATATGTTTGTTGTTGGGTGAAAATTCGGCCAAACGGATTTTATCCTTAAAAATAGGTTCTGTTGTTTTGTTTTTAATGTCGTATATCCAAAAATAAGATTCGCTGGAACGTCGATAAATATATTCTGTTTCTGTAGAAATTAGCATAAATTGTTCATCTCTGCTAAAACTAAAATCATCAATTCGTCCTACTGATTTATCTGTTTCAGGATTTACAATTTCGCTGCTTCTGGCTAAAGTTGTTGTTTGTTTTCCTGATTTAAACTCATATTTTTCGATAAATACTCCATTTTCTAAAATTGCATAATGTTTATCATCGTTCATGGGCGTTACACTTTGAGCTCGTTCCGGATAAAAGGAATAATTTATCCAAATATCTCCCAACTCAACTTTGGTTAAGCCTTGAGCAAAGCTTGATGTGGTAATGCAAATAAATAAAACGACGAGGGTAAGATGTTTAATTTTCATTTTTCTTTAATTTATGTTTTTGCTTTTGCAAATATACTTTTTTTATGTTTTGATTATTTCTGATTTCGACCAATGATGTTTTTTTATCGTTTAAAAGTCAAAAGGCAACATTTTTTGGATGTTGCCTTTTGCATCTATAATATATATGGTATCATTCAGAATTATTTATTCAACTTATTTTGGCTGAGCATACAATTCTGCAATCTTAATAATGACTTCTGTCGCTTTAACCATAGATTCGAGGGGAACGAATTCAAATTTTCCGTGAAAATTATGTCCACCTGCAAAAATATTTGGACAAAGCAGTCCCATATACGACAATCGAGCTCCATCGGTGCCGCCTCTGATGGGAACGACCAGTGGTTTTACGCCACATAATTCCATAGCTTTGAATGCCGTTTCAACAATATGCATCTCTTTTTCGACCATTTCGCGCATATTATAATATTGATCATTCATGTCGATGGTGATTATTTTGGAACCGTATTTTTGGTTTAAAAAATGAGCCGTTTTAAGCATTAGTTGCTTTTTGTCTTCAAATAATTTACGGTCGTGATCACGAATAATATATTGCATTGTTGCATTTTCGACACTTCCATTGATATCAATTAAATGATAAAAACCTTCGTAGTCTTGCGTATATTCGGGTTTCATAAATTCGGGCAGAAGGAAATTAAATTCCGTTGCAATATTCAACGCATTAATCATTTTTCCTTTGGCATAACCTGGGTGAATATTCCTGCCTTGAATATTTATTTTTGCTCCAGCGGCATTAAAATTCTCATATTCTAATTCTCCAATTTCGCCACCATCGAGGGTGTATGCAAAATCAGCTCCGAATTTTTCTACTGAAAAATAGTCTACCCCTTTTCCAATTTCCTCATCGGGTGTAAATCCAATTCTGATTTTTCCATGTTTAATTTCAGGATGGGAAATGAGATATTTCATTGCTTCAATAATTTCAACAATTCCGGCTTTGTCATCGGCTCCCAAAAGAGTGGTTCCGTCTGTAGCAATAATAGTATTTCCAATATATTTTTTTAATTCTGGAAATTCATTTATATTCAGACTTAAATCCAAGTCATGATTTAAAATTATGTCTTGACCTTGTTAGTTTTCTACAATAATCGGGTTGCTTACTTTTCCGGGCATGTCCGGACTGGTGTCCATATGTGCTATAAAACCAATTACAGGAGCTTTTGTATCGATGTTTGATGGAAGACTTGCCATCACATATCCATATTCGT
>JAQUHH010000022.1 GCA_028683685.1 Bacteroidales bacterium | reverse complement strand
AAGCACTTCTCTTTCCCCAGATTTAGATTTTGTATTAAGCGATTTATCGTTTATTTCAATGCGAAAATTAATGCCATTTTTGCCTGATTTTATGAATGAGAAAACTTTTTTTATTGGATTAATTAAACCTCAATTTGAAGTTGGAAAAGATGCCATTGGAAGAGATGGAATTGTGAAAAACCCCGAACATCATTTCAAAATTATGGAGGAAATTATCAAAGAGGCTAAAAACTTTAATTTAAATCTGCATAATTTGGTTTCTGCACCGATTCATGAAAAGAAAAAAAACATCGAATATTTGGCTCTGTTTTCACAACAAGTGAGTCCTCGTGTAGTTTCTGTTAAATCGGTTATTTATGAAGCGATTAAGCAGAAATCTAATTTATAATTCAATTTTCTAATTCGTTTGTTTCTCAATTAATTTAGCATGAAAAATAAAAAATTCATATTCTACATTCAGCCTTTATTATATTCATTATTGATCGTTTTTGGAATTCTGATTGGTATTTATGTTGTTCCCAAATCCCAGAATGTTGTTGGAAAGTCTTCCTCTAAGAATAAAGTAGAAACCATTATTGATTATGCCGTTGAAAATTATGTAGACAGCGTAAATACGGAAGCCATGCTTTCGGATGCCATCAATGGAATGTTGCAGAAACTTGATCCGCATTCGGTCTATATTTCTTCCGAAGAGTTTGACGCCGTTAATTCCGAATTGACAGGAAATTTTGAGGGAATCGGAATTCAGTTCAATATTTTTAATGATACTTTAATGGTGGTTAATACAATTACCGGAGGTCCATCCGAAAAAGTGGGACTGATGCCAGGGGATCGTATTGTGAAAGTGGATACTCAAAATGTGGCAGGAGTTGGAATTGCCAATAATGAAGTCATTAAATTACTGAAAGGTCCCAAGGGCTCAAAGGTAAAAGTGGGCGTAATGCGAAGTGGAGTTAATAAATTATTGAGTTTCTCTATAAAAAGAGATGTGATTCCTCTGCACAGTGTGGATATTGCCTTTTTGGTAAACCCCAAAACAGGATATGTAAAAGTGAATCAGTTTTCGGCCACTACTATTGATGAATTTAACGCTTCTGTCGGCGCTTTGAATAAGCGTGGAATTAAAAATTTAATTATTGATTTACGTGGAAATTCAGGTGGTTTTTTGAATGCTGCGGTAGAAATTTGCGACCAATTATTGCCAAAAGGTCGAATGATTGTCTACACCGAAGGTCGAACTCAAGCACGTCGGGATTATAAGTCGCGTAGACAAGGTGCATTTAGTCATTTAAAAATTGCAGTGTTGATGGATGAGTGGTCGGCTTCTGCCAGCGAAATTGTGGCCGGTGCTATTCAGGATAACGACAGGGGAGTGGTGCTCGGACGCCGTTCTTTTGGCAAAGGATTGGTACAGGAACAGATTCCTCTTTCCGATGGTTCTGCCATTCGCCTCACTGTTGCACGATATCATACGCCTTCGGGAAGATGCATTCAGCGCTACTACAAAGGAGGTGTTGAAGCATATTATACAGAAATGCTAAGTCGCTATGAATCAGGCGAGTTGGAAGATGGGGAAAATCAGAAAATCGAAGATTCAACGGCTTATTATACATTGTCGGGAAGAAAAGTGTACGGTGGTGGTGGAATCATCCCTGACATTATTGTGCCTCTCGAAAGAAATGAAAATAAAACCTACCTGAATGCTATTGTAAACTTGGGAATTATCTATCGGTTTGCCTTTGATTATGTAGATAAAAACCGTGAAACATTTAAAAAATATTCAGATGCGAACGATTATATTTCTAACTATCAGGTTGGAAATGCTACTTTTGATAGTTTGGTCGCTTATGCAAATTCAAACGGAGTTAAGCCCGATGCTAAAAAGATTGCCTATGTGAAGGAGGAATTGAAATTGTGGCTTAAGGCATTTATGGGGCGCAATCTATTTGGGGACGAAGCTTTTTATCCAGTTCAACTTCAGGTAGATAAAACATTCCTGAAAGCTGTAAGTGTGTTAAAATAAAAACAAGCTCAAAAATGACGTATCCCAAATGAGCCTGTGTTTTTTGTAATAAAAGAATTTAATTATTGAGGTTTAACATTCAAAATTTTGACTATTTTCCCGGTCATGCATTTGCTTTTAAGTCCTTCTAGTTCTTCGTATTCAATTTTTATTTTTTTGCCATCTATTTTAAATTCACTTTGCAATCCTCTGGGTTCCAGTCTTGTTCCGTCACTTAATTCAATGACCCATGCACAGCTTCCAATGAGGTCGGCACGTTTAATTACGGTGGCATCTACAAATGAAGTATTGGCTTCAGCAGTGTTGTTTTTTGTTTTTTTGCATTTGCATGCAGAAATACTAGATATTGAAACTAAAATAATAATGGTAATAATGCTTGTTAAAATGCTTTTTTTCATGGGTATTGTATTAAATGAAATTTGGAGAAATTAATATTAATCATTTTCAAAGTGATAATATGAACTTATGAAGTGAAAGGCGTACTTTAAAATGAAATACGTCAGCGTTTTTTTTAGAACATAAGATGTTTTTTGGAGCTGTTTTTCCAAGTGGCATCGCTTTTATATTCCGAAAAATAGATGATTAAATCAGCATCGCTTTTGTATTCGCAAAAATATATTGTTTTGTCGGCATCGCTCTTGTACTCACAAAAATACCATAAACCATTGTTGCCAGATGCATCGCTCTTGTAATTGCATTTGTAAACAACCAAGTCGGCGTCACTTTTGTATTGAGCTACGTATACTTTAACCTTTGCGTCGCTTTTGTATTTACAGCTGTATATTTTTTGAGCATAAGTTTCGGTGCTGAAAAGGATGCATACGCTGATAATTATAAATGATACTAATATTTTTTTCATAGTTTGTTTGTTTTATTGCATAAAAATACAAAATTTTCAATGAAGTAGATGTTTTTTTTCTTTCTTCTTCTTCCTGAAAACGAAATATATTTTAAGGAAGTTTTATTTTTTGACCAATTTGTAAAATAGATGTCTTTTTTATTCCATTAATTTTGCATAACTTATCGACTGAAGTTCCGTATTTTTTCGCCACTTTTCCTAAGTTATCTCCGCTTTTTATAACGTAGATTTGGGTCGAATTTGATTTTTCTTGATTTTGGGTTGTATTTGTTGATTTATGCTGTGTTTTTGATCCAAAATCTTCGGCAGTAACGGTTAAACTATCGGATAGGGTTTTTATTCTATCTGTTTTTGAGTGCATAAAAAGCCAGTCGTAAAGTTCGTCCATCGAAAAGAAGCGGGCCAATGCACTGTGTCCAACTCCATCCAAAAAATCACTTTTCAATAAGTCACCATTGTTACAATCGTTTATTGCATCTACTATTTTGATAGATTCTTTAACAGGCACGGCTCTGTCGCTATTTCCGTGAATAATCCACAATGGAACTTCCGACAATCGGCAAGCATCTGCAAGGTTTCCTCCTCCGCAGAGAGCAACAGCTGCCGCTACTTTTTTGGGATATTTTCCAACAAACCTCAGCGTGCCATATCCGCCCATGCTCATTCCTGCAACATATAAGCGGTTTGTGTCCGTACGATAATTGGATTCAATGTGAGTGATTAAATTTAATATTTTGTCTGCATTCCACGATTGTCCTTTGGGGCATTGTGGGGCTATCACAATGGCATCTAATTCCCTTTTTTTTGTAGATTCCCTGAGAATTCCATATCGTTTTACACTTTCCAGATTGTTGCCCGATAAACTTTTGCCATGTAGAAACAAAATTGTAGGGAATATTTTTGTGGTATCATCATAATCTTTAGGTAGTTGTACCCAATAATTGTATGAATTTTTTACTTCATTTCGATGTGCACTGGGTTGGGAATTTAATTTGGAGCAAATTAGTAAAAATATTAATATTGAGAATAATTTAAATAGTTTCATCTTTTGGGTTTTAAGAAATATACTTTTCTTTTCTAACAAAATTAGTTTTTAGATAAATGAACATTCCTCTCTTCATTGTTTGTAGGGAGTTTGATTTTGATAGATTTTCCGTGACCCCCAATGAGTATCTCTTGATAGTCATTGATGCCAATGCAGTATATTGGTTTTTCAAATCCTGTTTTTTCTATTTGATAGTTTAGGGTGTTTTTATCAAAAATCAATAAGTCTCCTTTAACGTTTACAGCAACAATATTATTGTTTTGTTCAATGATTCGCCATATGCAACCTGAATTGGTTGTTGATTTTTCTATATTTTTATTTTTAACATAGCCTATTAAACCATGTTTGTGATAGTTCATGCCATTTGTGCCTGAAAACCATAAGTTTTCATTTTGATCCAGCATTAGGTCGTGAATAATGCCTTTTATGCTTTTGTATCGTTCCCATTTTATTCCATTTTTGCTTTTATAAATGGTTGAATGATAACCATTAAAGCTGGAAGCATAAAGAGTACTGTCTTTTTTAGATTGGGTTATGGCAAAATAAAATTGGAAGGGAGTTTTCTTCATAATTTGAATCTCTTCTTTCTCATTTTCAGGGTTTAGCAGTGCTATAAAACCATTAGGAATGGTCTTTTTTGCATGTGCTATTTTATGATTTCCTCCGCATAAAATAATTTGGTTATTAGGTAAAACAACCAAATCGTAAAAACAAGCGTTTTTTAATTTGTCTTTAAAGTTAAAATATTTACATTTATGTGTTTGTTTATCAATGATATACAAAGAAGGTCCTTGTCCCACAATGTATACATTTTGTTCGTTGGCTTCCATTTTGAAAACATCATTTCCATTTAAGTTGATTGCTAAGTTGGAAGTCGTGCCATTTCTATTTACTTCTTTTAGCACCCCGCTTTCTCCTGCTATCCACCAAGAATCTGCTTGAGTTTGTACGATGCTATAATAGCTCGAGTCTTTATGATAATCATAAGGAATATTCATCATACTTTGTCCTGATGATGTTATTAGATTGAATATCAGTATTATGTGTAAAATTAGTAATCGCATATTGTTCATTAAAAAAGAGTGCAAATTACAATTTTTATTTGATTTCAATGACATTTGAGAATTTAATTAACGAAGAATTTGCAATTTCTTATACTCCAGATTTTTGTAAAATACAGTTTTAAAACCTAAAATAGAGATGGATTGTTTTAAAATTGATTAAATATAATTCAAAATAATTTTGTTAGTGATGGACTTTTTCATCCTAGATTATTGATTTTTGCTGATTTCGTAAGTGTTCATAGAGAAATTTGTTTAATTAGAAAAGTCTTTTTTATTGTTCCGTTAATTTTTTATAAATAAAACTTTGTGTAATAAATAAATTTGATTAATTTTGCTTTGATACCGGATAAATATAAAAGCTATGGAAGAGTTTGGAAGCAAGGAAAAATCGGAGGTTTATTCAAAAGCTGTAAGAGCGGGAAAACGCACTTATTTTTTTGATGTAAAAGCCACCCGTTCTGATGAGATGTATTTAACAATTACAGAAAGTAAGCGAAAATATGACCCTCAGACGGATGCTTTTTTTTATGAAAAACATAAGTTATTTCTCTATAAAGAAGATTTTGATAAATTCTCAACAGGATTGGAAGAGATGATACATTTTATTAGAACTGGTGATTTGCCTAAAGAGGAGGAGACTAATTTAAATCCCAACGAGGAGATTGGTTTTGATAATCAGTCTGAAGACAATATTAATTCAATTTAAAAAGATATTTTCGAAAAATATGTTTGGTAAAAGTTTTACTGAACAGATTGTATATTGGATTATTGTCAGGTGGAAAAATCGTTTTTTTTACCTGATTTTAGGAGGGAATTAGAATCTTCGGTGTCAATTTGAATTCAATCACTAAAAGTCGTTTTTTAAGTCCTTTTTATATGATTCCCCAATAGTTTGTGTAATTGTTAGGAAAAGGAATTTCAATTTTCTTATCGAAAATTCCAAAAACTGCCGACCCACTGCCCGACATTTGTGCATAAATGGCTCCTGATTGGTATAAGGTTTCTTTGATTTTTGCAATTTCTGGATATTCTTTAAATATTCCAGTTTCAAAGTCATTCTGTAAGACCTCTTTCCAACTTGAAATTTTGGTGTTTAAAATGATTTCTTTTAATGTTTTTCTGTTTGATTGGGGTATTGTATTTTTATATGCCAATGCGGTAGAAATATGAATGGGGGGTTTTACAATTAATAAATAATATCCAGATAATGAAATGTCAACTTTGCTTAATATTTCGCCTTTTTCTTCACCAAATGAGGGAATTGGATCAATGAAAAAAGCACAATCGCTTCCAATTTGACTCGCTAATTCACGTCTGAAATCTTTGGATATTTCTAGATGATATTTTTCGTTGATGAGATTAATAATACTTGCTACATTGGCAGATCCGCCTCCCAAGCCAGCACCCATGGGAACTGCTTTGTGCAGATAGAGTGTAATGAATGGAAAATCGTAATACTCTCTTAAAAGATTTATGGTTTTTACACCTAAATTTTCATCTTCTTTGCAGTCCATTTCTATTCCCGTAAAGTAATATAAATCCTTGAATGATGAATTGCTGATAATTTCTATGGCATCCTGAAGAAAATGAATTGGATAAAAGACGGTTTCTATGGAGTGAAAATGGTCTGGGCGTTTATTAAGAATAAATAATCCTAAATTGATTTTACAAGATGAAAAAGTTAGCATAAAATGATTATTTTTGTTTTTGAAATAGGATTGTCAAAATTACGGATAAATATTTTGTAAAGGATGTCATTGCTTAATTATATTATCAAGAAAAATATATCTTCTTATTTAGGTCAAATAGGAAAAATTAAGCGTAGAAGTATTTCTCTTCAAAATCAGCTGTTTAAAAGTTTAATTTCGACTGGAACAAATACAAAATGGGGCAAAAAATATAATTATCGGAATATTAAGAATTATAAAGATTTTTGCGAAAATGTTCCTTTGTCTACGTATGATGATTTAAAACCATATATCGATCGAATGATTCATGGTGAATCCAATGTTCTTTGGCCTGGTTTTATAAAGTGGTTTTCAAAATCATCTGGAACGACGACCGACCGTAGCAAATTTATTCCTATTAGCAATTGTTCTCTTCACGATTGTCATCTCAAAGGGAGTTTGTATGTTCTTTCTCATTATGCAAAACTTTTTCCGAAAACTAAATTGTTCGAAGGAAAGGCTTTAATTTTGGGAGGAAGTAAAAGAAAAACGGAATTCAACAGCAAGGCTCAATATGGTGATTTGTCAGCCATTTTAATACAGAATACGCCCCTTTGGGCGGAAATTTTTAGAACTCCTAGCAAATCCATTGCTTTGATGGATAATTGGGAAGAGAAAATTGATAAAATTGCAGAGTACACGATGAATCAGAATATTACAAGTATTTCTGGGGTGCCTTCTTGGATGCTGATTTTTCTGAAAAGAGTACTCAAACTTAAAGGGGCTAAAGATATCAAAGAGGTATGGCCCAATTTGGAACTTTTTATGCATGGTGGCGTTAATTTTGATCCTTATGTCGACCAGTTTAATGAAATTATTAAACCGGGTTCTGTTTTTTATATGGATATTTACAATGCTTCTGAAGGATTTTTTGCTTTTCAAGATAGAAAAACATCTAAAGAAATGATGTTGGTTACCAATAATGGCATTTTTTATGAATTTATTCCAATGGATGAATTGCATAAACCAAATCCAAAAATAATTTCTTTGAAAAATGTTAATATGAATACAAATTATGCATTGGTAATTTCTACCAATGCAGGATTGTGGAGATATATTATTGGCGATACTGTTCAGTTTACTTGCTTATATCCATATCGGATTAAAATTACGGGCAGAACTTCCAATTTTATTAATGCTTTTGGAGAAGAATTAATTGTCGAAAATGCAGAAAAAGCTATCTCTGAAGCGAGTCGTATTACTGGGGCTAAAGTGAATGAATACACTGCGGGTCCTGTTTATTTGTCCAATCATGTTAAAGCAGCTCACGAATGGTTGATTGAATTTGAAAAAATGCCACATAATTTAGATATTTTTGTTGAAATGTTGGATGAAACTTTAAAAAAAGTAAATTCAGATTATGATGCTAAAAGGAGTAAGGACTTGCTGTTGCAAAAACCAATCGTGAGAGTCTTGCCCGAAGGTACTTTCTTTCAATGGCTTAAAAATAAAGGCAAGCTTGGAGGTCAAAACAAAGTGAGTCGTTTGTCTAACAATCGGAAAATTATTGAAGAAATTTTGAGTATTTCAGAAACTAAATTATAATGAATTATGAAGACTGTAAAATTTCAATTATTTGTGTTTGTCAAACTTTTATTTGTTTTGTTTTTTTTCTGTCTATTTGATTTACTTAATGCACAGTCTGATTTGATTCCCAAATGCACTCAAAAAGTAAATGCTAAGGAAGTACGACTTGATTTGATGGGAAATATCTACTTGATTAGCGACAATAGTTTGAAGAAAAATACCGTTTGTGAAAATAATTTAATCCAATTTCAGTTTCCTTTCAATGGTCATAATGTTTCGCTTGATCTTTCAAACTCTTTCAAGATTCTGTTGTTTTTTTCAAACAGTAGAAAAATTGTATATTTAAATAATTATTTGAGTTCTGTAAAAGAACTTACACTTCCTGATGTTTTAAGAACCGATGAAATACCCCTGGTTTGCAGTTCGTATAATAATGGAATTTGGCTTTATAATTTGTCCCAAAATAGTATCGTTCGCTACAATGCCGATTTTAACAAACAGTATGAAGTTTATCTGACTTCTATTATTGAGGATCCGACTCTGATTCCAACGCAGCTTTTTGAAGTCGATAATCAAGTTTTTCTTGGAATTCCAAATTATGGTGTTTTGATTTTTGATAAGTTTGGTTCTTTTATAAAAAGAATTCCAATTCTTTATCCTGAACAATTTAGATACTATGCTGGGAAATTTTATTTTTTCAATAAAAAATCTTTGTTTGGATATAATCCTTTAAGATTTGAAGAACAATTGTTGCATACTTCTACTGAAGAAATTCTTACATTTGATATTTCTCAAGATTATATTGCAATAATCAATATAAAACAGGAATTGAGCGTTTATGAAATCCGAAAAAGTTTGAAAAATTAATTATGTTTGATTCTTTCCCAAAACAACGACCCGAACTTCCTGAAAAAATTCGGGCAATATACGAAAAACAGTATAAGCAAAATAGGGAAGGTGGGTCGGCAGCCTCATCAGTTTCTCAGAAATTAGAATCGTGGCTCCATAAAATGGTAGCTGCTGATGTAGATAAAATTCATTCGTTTGCGACTCTCGAAATTGGTGCTGGTACACTTAATCATTTGCAATACGAACAAAGTTCAGAATATGATATTGTAGAACCTTTTTTGTCTCTTTTCGAAGATTCCGAACGTTTAAAATACATTCGAAATGTGTATGATGATATTGCTGATATTCAGGAAGTTGCTGTTTATGATAGGATTATTAGTATTGCTACTTTTGAACACGTTTTAAATTTACCGGAAGTGGTCGAAAAATCAAAAAAGCTTTTGAAACAAGATGGTGTATTGCGTGTTTCCATTCCGAATGAAGGAAGTTTTTTATGGACTTTGGGTTGGCGTTTGACAACGGGCTTGGAATTTGCCATCAAATACAGAGCCAACTATGCCCACATGATGCGTAACGGACATGTCAATAATGCTCAAGAAATTGAGGATGTTTTGAAATATTACTTCAATACTATAAAAGTGAAATATTTTGGCTTGGGACCCGTTTTTTCATTATACCGCTTTTATGAATGCAGAAATAAATAGTGGCGAGTTTAGATTGATTATTGTATAAAAATATTTTCAGGATATTCTACTTCTTCTAAAAAGAGCCCATGTGCAGGTACAGATTGTCCTGCTTTTTGTCGCTCTTTTTGTTCGATGATTTTTGTAAAATTGGAGGGCGTAATATGTCCTCTTCCAACATCTAAAAGGGTTCCGACAATGGCTCTAACCATATTTCGCAAAAAACGATCTGCTTTTATGGTAAAAATCCAAGTTTCATTCTCACACGTCCATTCAGCATGCATTACTTTGCAATTGTTGGTTTTAGTTTGGGTATGCAATTTGGAAAAACTTGTAAAATCGCTAAAATTATATAATGTTTTGGCGGTTTCGTTCATAAGTTCAAAATTGAAATTACCATAAAAATACCAAGCATACTTTTCGAGAAAAGGATTTTTATTCGTGTTTAAATAGTATTTATAGGTTCTCGAAACAGCATCAAAACGTGCATGAGCTTCTGGTTTCACTGGATATATCTTTTGAATATTGATGCTGATGGGCAAAAAACGATTCAATTTATAAATAAGTAGGTTGATTTCGTCTTTTTCAAAAATTATATCACTATCGAAATGAGCTACGAAATAACGAGCATGAACTCCCGCATCGGTTCTTCCGCAACCCGTAATGCCAATTGCTTTTCGAGTAATAGTATAAAACGCATTTTCAATTTCGGCTTGAACTGTATTTGCATTGGGTTGGATTTGCCAACCTGCAAAATTGCTGCCGTCGTATTGGAGCTCTATGAAATAGCGTTGTTTCAATGTCTATTTTATTAATCCCGAACGAATGAGCAAAGCATTTAAGTCGGGTTCTTGTCCTCTAAACTTTTTGTATAAAATCATGGGATGTTCGGTGCCGCCTTTTGATAAGACATTATCGCGGAATGATTGAGCTGTTTTTTTGTCGAAAATTCCATTTTCTTGAAAGAAAGCAAATGCATCTGCATCTAAAACTTCAGCCCATTTATAACCATAATAACCTGCAGCATAGCCACCTGCGAAAATATGAGCAAATTGTACACTCATATTGGTCCCTTTTATGGTAGGAAGCAATTCGGTTTTGGAAATAGCATTTTGTTCAAATTCATCGATAGAAACTTTTACTGGTTCTGTAATTGAATGCCATTGCATATCAAGCATGCCGAACATCAATTGACGAGTAGTAGCGTATCCCGCTTGAAAATTGTTGTAATCTTTTATTTTATGAATCATTTCAACGGGTAAGGTATCACCGGTGATGTAATGGTGTGCAAAAATGTCTAAAAATAGTTTGTCTGTAGCATAGTTTTCCATAAATTGTGAAGGCAGTTCGACAAAATCTCTAAAAACTGAAGTGCCGGATAGGGAAGCGTATGTTGTATTGGCAAGAATTCCATGCAAAGCATGTCCAAATTCATGTAGAAAAGTTGTTACTTCATCAAACGTCAACAATGATGGTTTGTCTGAAGTTGGTTTTGTGAAGTTGCAAACAATTTGAATCTGTGGACGATATTCTTTGCCATCTTTCACAAATTGTTCTCTAAAAGAGGTCATCCAAGCACCGTTTCGTTTACTCTCTCTGGGGAAAAAGTCCATATATAATACCGCCAAAAATTTTCCGTCTTTGTCGAATATTTCAAATGTTTGAACATCAGAATGGTAAACTGGAATGTTGCTGTTTTTCTTGAATGTAATTCCATACAGCATTTCACTTAGTTTAAAAATTCCTTCGGTTACATTTTCAAGTTTAAAATAGGGTTTTAGTTGTTCGTCGTCAATATTAAACTTTTCATTTTTCAATTTTTCAGAATAGAAAGTCCAGTCCCATTTTTGGAGTTTCCCTTTAAGTCCTTTTTCTTTTGCAAATTGACTTAATTCTTCAGCGTCTTTTTTTGCAAATTCAAAAGATGCATTGTATAATTTATCCAGAAAATCATTTACGATTTTTGGTGATTCAGCCATGCGTTCTTCTAAAACATAGTCACCGTACGTTTTATAACCGAGCAATTTAGCCAATTCTAATCGAAGTTCGGTCATTCGTAATACGATTTTTGAATTGTCGTTTTCATTTCCTTTAAAACAACGAGAATTATAGGCGATATAAATTTCTTTGCGCAGTTCACGATTTTCAGAATATTTCATAAAAGCTAAATAACTGGGCATGGATAAATCGAAAACCCATCCTTCTACTTTTTTCTCAGTAGCAGCCATTTTTCCCATCTCCCGGGCAGAAATTGGAAGCCCTTTTAAATCTTCTTCTTTCGTAATGTGAAGTTGGTAGGCGTTGGTTTCTTTTAAAATATTTTGATTGTATTTAAGTCCTAATTCAGAAAGTTCGGTTGTTATTTTCCGATATTTGTCTTTTTCTATATCATTCAGATTTGCTCCTTGACGAACGAACCCTTTATATGATTTTTCTAAAAGTTTTAGTTGTTCAGCATTTAGATTTTCTTTGTCTTTATTATTGTAAACTTCTTTTACTCTTTGAAATAGTTTTGGATTTAGAGAAAGATCGTTTGAAAATTCAGTCATTTTAGGCATTATTTCAAAAGCAATTTTTTGAAGTTCATCCGATGATTCACATTCCAATAGATTATAAAAAATTCCGCTGATGCGACCCAATAATTCACCGTTTTCTTCCAATGCCAAAATAGTATTTTGGAACGTTGGTTTTGTTTTTACTTCATAAATGTCTTTCAATTCTTGGCGGGCAATTCCAATTGAATATTCAAATGCAGGAATATAATGTTTGTTTTCTATTTTATTGAAAGGAGGGGTTTGGTGGGGTGTTTCCCAATTCTGAACCAAGGGATTATTCAAAATATCGTTTTTTTGTGCCATGCTGCTTATGCTAATTAATAAAATAAAAAAAATATTTGTAATTGACTTTTTCATAGATATTTATTTTAAAATTAAAGTCAACATTGTTTTATGTTGACTTTAATGGAATTATTTAATATTGTTCATTATTTTTCATTTCTGATATTAATCTATTGATTTAATCAAGAAATATTATTTTAAAGTACGTTTAATTTCAATTTGATCATAGCCTTCAACGATGTCACCTTCTTTAATGTCATTGAAATTATCGATGTTTAAACCACATTCCATACCTGAAATAACCTCTTTTACATCATCTTTATAGCGTTTGAGTGAACCTAGTTTTCCGGTATAAATTACAATTCCATCTCTAATAATTCGGATTTTGGTATCGCGTTTTATTTTTCCGTCAAGGACTAGACAACCTGCAATTGTTCCCACTTTTGTAATTTTGAAAACTTCGCGTACTTGAACATTGGCCACTATTTTTTCTTGAATTTCTGGCGACAACATGCCTTCCAGTGCGTCTTTAATTTCGTTGATAGCATTGTAGATGATAGAATACATGCGAATGTCAATCTCTTCGGCTTCCGCTAGTTTGCGTGCTTGATGTGTAGGACGAACCTGGAATGCAACAATGATGGCATTGGATGCAGATGCCAAAAGGACATCTGATTCACTTACAGCACCCACAGATTTATGAATTACATTCAGTTGAATTTCGGGGCTTGAAAGTTTCATTAAAGAGTCTGCCAATGCTTCTACTGAACCATCCACGTCACCTTTAACAATGATGTTAAGTTCTTTAAAGTCGCCAATGGCAATTCGTCTTCCAATCTCATCCAATGTGATGTGTTTTTGTGTCCGAATCGACTGTTCACGATATAATTGCTGACGTTTATTTGCAATTGCTTTTGCTTCGTGTTCTTCTTTGTATACTTTAAATAAATCACCTGCTTGAGGGGCACCATTCAATCCCAATAATAAAACGGGAGTAGAGGGGCCAGCACTTGTGATTTCTTGATTTCGTTCATTGTGCATCGCTTTCACGCGTCCCATTGTAGTCCCTGCTACAACATTGTCTCCAATTTTAAGAGTACCATTTTGAATTAATATTTTAGCTACATATCCACGACCTTTATCCAAGGAAGATTCAATTACGGTTCCTGTAGAAAGTTTGTTTGGATTTGCTTTCAATTCGAGCATTTCTGCTTCAATTAATATCTTTTCGAGTAATAATTCAATATTTAGACCTTTTTTTGCGGAGATTTCTTGACTTTGGAATTTACCTCCCCATTCTTCTACCAAAATATTCATTTGGGCTAAACCTTCTCTGATTTTATCTGGATTTGCACTGGGTTTGTCAATTTTATTAATCGCAAATATCATTGGTACACCCGCTGCTTGAGCATGATTAATCGCTTCTACTGTTTGAGGCATAATAGAATCGTCTGCGGCAATAACAATAATGGCGACGTCTGTAATTTTAGCACCTCGAGCACGCATTGCTGTAAAAGCTTCGTGACCAGGAGTGTCTAAAAATGTAATTCTTTTACCGCTATCTAAATGCACTTCATAGGCGCCCACGTGCTGTGTAATGCCACCTGCTTCGCCCGCAATAACATTTGCTTTACGAATATAATCTAAAAGAGAGGTTTTACCGTGATCCACGTGTCCCATAACTGTAACAATCGGAGAACGAGGTTTTAAATCTTCTGGTTTATCTTCCTCTTCTTGCATCATAATATCATCTTCATCTGCTGCACTCATGAATTTTACTTCATATCCAAATTCATCCGTAAGCAACGAAATGGTTTCTGCATCTAAACGTTGGTTAATTGAAACAAATAAGCCAATGCTCATGCAGGTTGAAATAATTTGAGTAACGGGGATATCCATCAAGGATGATAATTCATTTGCTGTAAGGAATTCAGCAACTTTTATAACTTTTTTCTCTTGTTCTTGTTGTTCTAGATTTTCGAGATTTCTTTGATTTAAAGTAGATCTTTTTTCACGGCGGTGTTTTGAAGCTCTTGATTTTCCACCAGGTCCGAGTCTGGACAAGGTTTCTTTAATTTGCTTTTCGATTTCTTCACTTGAAATCTCAGTCTTTTTCACGTCTTTGGTAAAACGTTTATTGGGAGCCGATTTTTTGTTTGATGGGCCAGTTGTTGTTCCACCTGGTCCTGCTTGCCCTTGATTTGGGTTTGCTCCACCTGCAGTGGTTTGAGGTTTTATACGTTTGCGTTTTCTTTTACGTGCATCCGAAGCACTTTGGCTAGAACCAGCACTTCTTGTTGCTGGCAGATCCATTTTTCCTTTAATAACAGGACCGTCTAACTTGCGATATTCTGTTTTGTGAATGTTCTCGGTGGCAACTTTTGCTTGCTCCACTGTCATTTCGCCCTTTTCAACTTTTTCTTGAATAATGGCTTTATTGCGAACTGCTACAATTTTTTGTTCTGTTTTTCTACGTTCCTCTTTTTCTTTTGCAAGTTCGTCTTTGTTTTTCTTACGAGGTTTTGTTTTCGTATTTAACGATGATAAATCCAAAAATCCTACCTGAACAGGTTTGTTGATGGTTGGTATTTCTGTTTCAAAATGTTCTCTTTCAGGGACTTTTGCTGTTTCCGGAAGAATAGGTTTAGTTTCAACTTCTGCTGTCTTTTCTATCTCTTTTTCTTTTTTAATTTCTTTTTCAGGTTTTGCTTGAACAGGTTCCTTTTTGGATAATTCAGGCACTTTTTTAGTTTTTGGCTTTTTTTCAACTTTTGGCTTCTCTTTTTTCGGTG
>JAQUHH010000261.1 GCA_028683685.1 Bacteroidales bacterium | reverse complement strand
CATCCGCAGTAGCATTGAGCATTTGCAACTCTTTGTTGTGGAGATGAATATATTCGAGTGAGTTTTTCAACATTTCAAACGTGGCTCGAACACGAACTGAATATGATTTTAGTTGATGTGTTTCGATTAGCAAACAAATTCTATTATTAGCGGCAGCATAGCCATTCATCAACTTTAGTGAAGATGCATAATTTCGCAATCCACTTCTTATATCGTGCCAATTTCTAAAATTAACATACGGAAAAATAGGAAAAGAAGCTTCATTCATTTTTTGTTCGACATATGGCAAATAGCCCTTTTCGATCCATTGAGTCAATCCTTTATCCAAATTGCCATTTACCTCCAAGCTGTACGTCAAAGGATATTGATAATCAGCACCATTGGTGGTATGACAATCCACCAAAAAATCAAAATTCCAGCGATTAAACAAACGCACCCAATCTTTCATTTCCGAAGCATCTGCTTTTAGATAATCACGATTTAGATTATAATTATTTGCCGTGGTACGCCATCCCATCTCTTTGGGACCATTTTGATTAATTCGGTTGTATGCCCTAAAACGTTCGTGTCCGTCTACATTAAAAATAGGAATAAAAACAATGCTTATGTTATCCAGCCAATGCAAAGCTTTTTGATTGGAAATCATATCTCGGAGTAATAAAAAAACGGCATCTTTTCCATCTGGTTCGCCAGCATGAACACAAGCCTGAATCAAGACTACGCTCCTACCCTTGGCTCGAATAAGGGCAGGCAAAGTAAAGCCATTTTTATCAATAATTAAAAGAGGAATGGGTCTTCCCTGCGGACTGGTTCCCATTTCAGAATATTTGATATATCGAGAATTGGCAGCCAATAATTTGCAATAATCAATGGTTGAAGCATAATCAGGAGTTTCTGTACCCTTAGTTTTTTCAAACCAAGTGGTTAAATCAGGAGTGCTTTGAGAAAAACTAAAACCCAAAACAAGAACAAATAAGATAGATAGATACGTTTTTTTCATAAAAATAAAATCTAAACAAAATATATTGGCAAATATAATTGAAAAATCACTAAAACGATAATTGTTTCAGCAATTATGAATGAAAACCAGCATTTGCACACTGCTATTTTCCAATATTATGAGTAAGATTTAGAATTGAACAAATATTCTCATAACGATTGTATATTGAAAATCAAACCAGTATATTTTATTTTCTTCATTCTACCCCTGCCCAGTTCGACACCGCTTACTTCGACAAGGCTCAGCATGGCATCTCAAAACTTGCAGCGAATAAATAAAGGAGAGAATAAAAAAAATAAATGTAGTGATAAGATGGAATGGAATGAAAAAGTTAGTATATTTGTCCAGTATTTTAATAAATAAACTGGACATGTTCCTAATGGTAATTATAGTGATAATGATATGAATGTTACTGATAGTATAAGTAGTAAGATAGAAAGACTTCCTAAAGGATATGTTTTCACCTATGCCGATTTTATCACGGAGGTGAATAAAAAAGAAGCAGTAATAAAAGCACTTAACCGTATGGTATCTGCGGGTAAAATTGCTAAACTATCTAAAGGTAAATACTACAAGCCAGAAAGTACTCCATTTGGGAACCTTCAACCCACTCAGGCGCAAGTGGTAAAAGACTTACTGGAAGAAAATGGAAAAATCTTAGGCTACCTTACAGGTTATAGCATTTACAATCAATTTGGATTAACTACTCAAGTAAGCAATACCATCCAAATTGGCAAAAACGAAGTACGTCCGAGTTTCAAAAGAGAACGTTATACAATCTCATTTGTAAAACAAAAAAACACAATCACCAAAGAGAACATTCCATTATTACAACTATTAGATGCCATTCGCTACATCAAGAAAATACCTGATACCAATATTGAAACGTCTAGCAAAAGGTTTTTAGCCATCATTGAAAAAATTACTGAAAAAGAAATCAATACCTTGGTTCGTTTAGCTTTAAAATATCCACCGTCTACAAGGGCTTTGTTAGGGGCTTTATTGGAGAAATTGCAAAAGACGAATTCAACAGAGCCACTTTTAAAATCATTGAACCCAATAACTAAGTATAAACTCTCTGGTGCTGCGAAAGCAATATCCACCACCGAAAAATGGAATATTGTATGAAGTTACATCACGACATAAAACTATTTTCTGATACATTAAGGGCGACCTCACAATATCTTGATATTAAGCTAGAATTTATAGAGAAAGATTACTGGATTACATTGGTATTAAGCCGTTTGGCAAAAAGCAGACATGTTGAAAATTCAGTTTTTAAAGGTGGTACATCTTTATCAAAAGGATACAATATGATAGAACGTTTTTCTGAAGATGTAGATATTGCCATCATAAACGATAAAAGTAAAATAGGAAATGAAATTAAAACCATTATCCGAACTATTGAAAAAGAAATAACAACCGATTTAACTGAATTACAAATGGATGGCGTAACAAGTAAAGGTTCAAGATTCAGAAAATCTGTTTTTGAATATGTTACAACCGAAAAAAACAATACAAATAACAAACTAATAGTTGAAATTAACTCGTTTGCGAATCCTTTCCCTTTTCAGAAGCTAATCATTCAGAGCATGGTCTTTGATTTTTTAATAAAAACAGGAAATGAAAAATATATTGAGCAGTATAATCTTCAATCATTTGAAATAAACGTATTGAGCAAAGAACAAACTCTGTTGGAAAAAATGGTTTCACTAATACGCTTTTCTTTTCATGAAAATATGATTGAAAGTGTTTCAGGAAAAATTAGACACTTTTATGATTTATACTTCCTATCGAAGGATTTAGAATGTTCTGATTTTATTAAATCAGATTCTTTTAAAATCAAATTTGACGAGATTCTTAATCACGATAAAAAAATATTTGATGAACCAAGCGGTTGGCAAAATAAATCAATTTCTGAATCTCCTCTAATTACTGATTTTAAAACCATTTGGACACATTTGAAAGAAAAATATCAAACAGAACTATCTGCTTTTGCTTACAGGCCAATACCTAGTGAAGATAGTATTGCAAATTGCTTTAGCGAATTAATAAAAAGAATTGAATAAAATTACACATAACAACTTTAATCTAAAACCAAATCAGTTTGTTTTAGATTAATTGTTTTATTTTCTTCATTCTCCCCCTGTTCGACACCGCTTAGTTCGACATGTTCAGCATGGCATCTCGGAACTTGCGGGGGGGAAGAAGAAAGGGCGAGGATTTTGCTTTGCGGGGCATGGAGAAACTTATTCTTTATTCGGAAGGTTTTGTTGTCGTATTCGTATTTTGTTTTACTGCTGTTTCCATAGTAAATTTCTGTTTTTTGACCCTTTTCATTATAGCTTGTATCGGTAATAAAATCAGTCCAGTTAGTTTCTCCTCGTAATTTTGTTTGGGTTGTTTCTAGAAGTCCTGCTTTGTTATAATCGACCTTTACTACACTACCATCAGGCTGTGTGCTCACTGTTGGCCGATTCATGGCATCATACTCAACAACTTTTATCATCTATTCACAAACCTCAATTGATAAAAAAACCACAATACTAAAACTATATTTTGATAAGGTAATATAAGTTTTTATCTTTGCAACAAAAATTGGAAGATATGAACGAAATGAAAGTAAACGTAACTTCAGAAATCGGTGAATTAGAAGGAGTTATAGT
>JAQUHH010000021.1 GCA_028683685.1 Bacteroidales bacterium | reverse complement strand
ATATATCTTTGCTCATGATTGTAGATATTATGTTTATGGAAAAACAAATTTACAATCTATCGGGCGATAATTATGTTGTCGCCCGATTTGTTTATTTTTCTAAATAATTTTTGTCGGTCAGTAGTGAATTAAAATATAAAAATTATGAAAAAATATTTATTTCTTATTGCTTCTTCTCTGCTTTTCTCTACCCTACTAATGGGGCAAGGCAACTACAATATGGGAACTACCCGCAATATTACGAATGGATGCGGTGCTTTTATTTATGACAATGGAGGAGCTTCTGCAAATTATGAGGCAAATCGAAAAGACACCATTACCATTTATTCAAATGATCCGAGCAATCCTGCCATTCAAATAAAAATTTTAGAATTAGGCTTACATGAAAGCGATACCATTTTTGTTTATGATAGTGACCAAGCAGATCCGGCTCGTTTGGTTGACTTTGGAGGAAATAAATTCTTTTTAAACAGCTCAAGTCAAATTACGGTTGGTCAATGGTCTTATGCAGCCACGATAAACAACCCTTCTGGAGCAATTACCGTGCGATTTAAGTCTGACGAAACAAACCATGGTTCGGGTTTTAAAATAGAAACAGAATGCCAACCTATTTGTCAACGAATATCCGCTTATATTGATCCAACGGCATGTATTCCACCTCTGGTATACGAAGACAGCATTTTATCTGCCAATTTATGCGAAAACCAATCATTAACGATTGCTGGATATGCAGAATATCCAGATAATAATTTGGGTGGATATACACAAAGTCATGATTCCACTTATTTTTCATGGAATGTAGGCGACACTACTTATGCAGGATGGAGTCTTACCACAATAAATCATGTTTTCGAACCAGGACAAAGTCGTGAAGTAAAACTTATTTTACAAGATCAACGAGGATGTATTAATCAGAATGATGCAAAGATTAGTGTTCGAACTTCAAAGAATCCAATTCAAACCATAAACTCTTTGCCAGATGCTTGTTTGGGAATCCCAGTAGATTTAAATATTGGTTATTCAATCGGTTCTGATGTTTTAGTAGAACCCGTTATTATTCAAAATAACAGCTTAGGTTTTGATAGTGCAGTTTATATTCCTGATGGTCTAAATTGCGCAGTTGAATGTTATAGAACGGACGTAACCTTTACAGGATTTGATCCATCTCAGTCTATTACAAGTATAAATGATATTATCTCCATCTGTTTTACGATGGAACATAGCTTTTTGGGAGACCTTAGTTTTAAAATATTCTGTCCTAATGGACAATCTACAACCATGCATGGTTATAAAAATAATGGCTCTAACACGAACAATCCTATTGATCTCGGAATACCAGTATCAGGAAGTTCACCCACATGTCAAGGCGACTCTGCATTAGCGGGTGTGGGTTGGAACTATTGCTGGTCGGAAAACACGACTCTTGGCTACCAATATCATGGAAATTTGCCACATTATATTTATCTTGATCAAGCAACATCAAGTTGCGATTCAACAAACAGACAAAACAACACCAATTATTATCGCCCATATAATAGTTTCTCCAATTTAATTGGATGTCCACTAAATGGAGTTTGGCAAATTGAGATTTGTGATACCTGGGGAGGCGATGATGGCTGGATATTTGGCTTGCAACTCTCACTTGATCCAAACTTAGTGCCACAGTCATGGTCATATAGTATCCTGATTGATGAAGTTCTTTGGAGTGACCCGCTAGTTGCATCTACAAGTGATACAACAGCGATTATTCAAACTCCCTTAGCTGGAATTTTTGATTACGCTTTTACAATTGTTGACGAATATGGATGTACATATGACTCAATTATATCACTTACTGTAATTCAAGGGCCAGATGCAAGTGTTGTTCAAAATGGAGATATTCTTAGTGCACTTACTTATGGGCCAGAAATAAGCTATCAATGGCTCGATTGTGATGATAATTATGAAGCAATCGTAGGTGAAACCGATCAAAGTTTTTTTGCTACTTCGGATGGCAATTATGCATTAAAAGTAACGGAAGGCGAATGTTATACCATATCCAGCTGTTATGAAATTACGATAGTTGGAATTTGGGAAAACACCTATGAAACTCAAATAAATATTTATCCCAATCCTACAAACGGAAAGATAAATATTGACCTAGGTCACGTTTACTCAGAAACACAAGTGAAAATTTATGATATAAAAGGAAAACTAATGGATCAATTTCTTTTTGAAAATAAAAACGTACTAGAATTTCACATAAATGACATTACTGGCATTTATATATTGGATGTTCAATCAGGAAATCGTAAAGCCTTATTGAAGGTGATAAAAAAATAATTTCAAAAACAGCAAACCAAAAAAAAAGTGAATAAGTTTTACAAAAACAGCCCAAAGAAATTCATCTTTGGGCTGTTTTTTTTTGTAGCCCCACCAAGAATCGAACTTGGATCTAAAGTTTAGGAAACTTTCATTCTATCCATTGAACTATGGGGCCTTCCATTTTTTCGGAATGCAAATATACAAAAGAGTTTTAGAAATTTACAACATTCCCAAGTCAAGTTTTGCTTCATCCGAAATATTATCGCTGTCCCATGGTGGATCAAAACTCAATTCAATTGTCACTTTCTTCACTTCGGGTATTCTTTCTATTTCATCTTTGACCTGCTGGGGCAAGCTTTCGGCCACTGGACAATTGGGTGAAGTTAAAGTCATAAGTACGTGAACATCATTATCATCATTGATGTTTATTTCGTAAATAAGTCCTAATTCGAAAATATTTACAGGAATTTCGGGATCATAAATATATTTCAATCTCAGAATAATTTCCTTTTCTAGCGGGCTGGGATTAGTGGGTTGATACATTTTATTTATTTTTTAATTGATACGCATACGCATACATTTTCATTTGTTTAATCATGGAAACGAGTCCATTGGATCGAGTTGGGGAAAGATGTTCGCGAATGCCAATGGCGTCTAAATACTCCAACTGAGCATCGATAATCTCCTGAGGCGCTCTGCCCGATAAAACACGAATCAATAAATTTACGATTCCTTTGGTAATAATAGCATCGCTATCGGCAGTAAAGTAAACCAATCCATCTTTGTATTCGGCAAAAAGCCACACTTGCGACTGACATCCAGAAATCAGATATTGACTTGTTTTATACTTTTCATCAATTACGGGAAGGTTTTTGCCCAGCTCTATGATGTAATTGTATTTATCCATCCAATCATCAAAAAGCTCAAACTCACTGACAATTAAGTCTTCGGTTTCTTTTAGTGTCATTTTCAATCTATTTTAGTGTAAATTGGAACTAATTAATTTCATAAACTCTTGACGAGTATTCGTTTGTTTCAGAAATGCACCCGTAAAATCAGAAGTAGTTGTTACTGAATTTTGCTTTTGTATTCCCCGCATTGCCATACACATATGTCTTGCTTCGATAACCACAGCTACGCCCAATGGGTTTAATGTATTTTGAATGCAATCTTTAATATCTTTTGTCAAGCGTTCTTGCACCTGTAATCGGCGGGCAAAAGCATCGGCAACGCGAGCAATCTTGCTAAGTCCAACAATTTGACCATTAGGAATATACGCAATGTGTGCTTTTCCAAAAAAAGGAACCATATGATGTTCGCACAAGGAATAAATTTCGATATCCTTTACGACTACCATTTGGCGATAATCTTCCTTAAACATTGCTGATCGCAGAATTTCTTCTGGGTTTAAATCATAGCCATGCGTAAAAAACTGCATTGCTTTTGCCACTCTTTTGGGCGTATCAATAAGCCCTTCTCTCGTAGGATCTTCACCAATTAAAGACAATACTTCTCGATACAGTGGAACCATTTTATCAATGGTATCCCAATTGTAATTATCAATACGTTCGTAGCCATCAAGGCTATTTTCTTCAACAATATCATTTTCGATTTCGTGAAGAGTCATTGTTTTTTTTGTCATCATTCATTAATATTACCGTAATATTCTACAAAATTATTTTCCGTTTCACAAAGTTTAATACAATGAAGTTGGGCTCCCAAATTTAAAATTTCAGTTTCCAATTCTTCAAAAATTGATTTTGCCAAAACCTCTGTGGAAGCCATTTTATCCTTCATAAAATCCACTTCAAGATTTGTGTTTTTATGATCAATCTTATCAATAATCTTTGTATTAATAAGTTTACTGAGCGTTTTTAGATTTATCACAAATCCAGTATCTGGATTAATTTTTCCTTTTACCGTTACAAACAATTCATAATTGTGACCATGCCACTTTGGGTTAGAACATTTTCCAAACACTTCAAGGTTTCTTTCATCCGAATACTCTTCTCTGAATAACCGATGAGCAGCATTAAATCGTTCGCGTCGGGTAATGTACATCATAGCATCGTGTGTTTAATAAATAAACAGAGAATCTGAAACATTGTTTACAAAAAAGGATTATTTGTTTTTTCGTCATAAACCGTCGTGGGTTCTCCATGTCCCGGGTAAACGACGGTTTCGTCGGGCAAAGTCAAGATTTTGTTTCTAATATTATCGATAAGCATTCCATAATCGCCGGTGGGCAAATCGGTTCTTCCAATGCCTCCTTTAAATAAAACATCTCCCGAAAACAGCTCTGAAGTGGCCTTGTGATACAAACAAATACTACCATCAACGTGACCTGGGGTATACAATACCTCCAATTTAGTAGATCCAAAAGCAATCGTATCGCCTTGATCCACCGTTTTATCAATATCGAAAGATTTAACTCCGCTAAAACCATAGGCTTTGGCATCAGAATCGGCACCGATTGCCAACGGACCACTTTTCAAATGAGCATAAACGGGCACTTTGAGAGCTTTTTTTAAATCTGCCACTCCGAAAATATGATCCAGATGCGGATGCGTAATAATGATTTTTTTAACCGTCAAACTCTCACTTTTAATAAAATTGAGTATTTGATTTAATTCCGCTTCATTGTAGCAACCACAATCAACAATTGCAGCCTCCAAAGTTTCGTCGTACAAAACAAAAGTATTAACCTGAAAAGGATTGAATATAAAAGTCTTAATTTTCATTTTTTAATATTTTTTGATACCATAATTAGATTTTCAAAAAGATATTTCTTTTTGAAAATAATTGAAACACATTATAATAACACTTTTTCGGGCTTATTGTTTGTCATATTTTAGTACTTCTTCCCGAACGTATTCCAATTTAACGCCGGCTTCCAGAAACATGGCTTCGGATTCGGCTGCGGAATGATATTTTTTCTCACAAACGACCCGTACAATACCACAATTAATAATCAACATGGCACAGGTCCGACAGGGCGTCATCCGACAATACAAAGTAGAGCCGTTGAGCGATATTCCCAAACGAGCCGCTTGACAAATGGCATTTTGCTCGGCATGAACGGTACGGACGCAGTGATTTGTATGATGACCGTCTTCGTGAACAACTTGTTTGAATTGATGACCTACATCGTCGCAATGTGGCAAGCCAATTGGCGAGCCAACATATCCTGTCACCAACAATTGTTTTTCGCGAGCAACAACGCAACCGCTCCTTCCCCTATCGCAGGTGGCTCTTTTGGAAACGGTATTGGCAATTTCCATAAAATATTCATCCCATGTTGGACGAATGTATTTTTCTGTATTTTCCATCATTTATCTACTTTTATTTTGATGAGAATATCTTCTATTTGTTGATGTAAATCAGCAATTATTCCATTATTATCGAAAACAAAATCAGCCAATTCAATACATTTTTTTAAATTTTGATGATTGGGGTTTTCCGAATTCATTTCCCGCTTTTCGTTGGACACAAATGTTTGAAAGTCGATGTGATCGGTTTCGGAATTTCGTTTTACGATACGTTCGAAACGTGTTTCTGGCTTAGCATCCACGGCAAAAAGATAGAAATTCTCTTTTTCTCGCAGCGAAAAGACTTCCCCTGGAGTTCGGATGCTTTCGATAATACAATTTTGACCCGACAAAAGAGCTTGTTCGTACAAACAATCGGTAATATAGGAAGGTTTGTGTGCCGCTCGAAGTTCGTTTGCCAATGTTACCATCGTATCCCGATTGATTGATTCCCCTTTTTTGGTTAAAGAATCTATTAAAAACTGTCGGACTGATAAATGTGTAAAGCCGTAATGCTCAACCATATAATCAACCATTGTCCCTTTTCCAGAGCCAATAGTTCCTGTAATTCCAATAATTATCATCTTGAAAATTTTTGCTAAGATATTGATATTATTTGGAAAAATCGGTTTTTTGTTTCAGAAAAACGAACGATAAAACTTTATTAAATACAATAGAATAAGTGTTTTTAATTACACTTACTCTTGTTTTTTTGAATATTCTTTTGAATAATTAGTCGATATTTATACCACAAATTTATATCCAACGCCTTTAATCGTTTTAATTATGTCGTTACCCAATTTTTCTCTTAATTTTCTAATATGCACATCGATAGTACGATCTCCTACAATAATATCTCCCCAAATAACATTATATATTTCGTCACGTGTGAAAACTTTATTTTGTTTTGAGACAAGAAGAGATAATAGCTCAAATTCTTTACGCGGTAAAATCACCTCTTCATCCATATTTAATACTAAATATTTTTCTTTGTCAATAATTATATTTCCAATTTTTATCAAATGTGATTCTTCGTCAATTGGAGTAGAGTTTGATTTAGCATGTCTTTTAAGAAGAGCTTTTACTCTACTAACCAATACTTTGGGTTTTATTGGTTTTGTTATATAATCGTCTCCGCCAGCTTCAAAACCAGCAATTTGAGAATAGTCTTCTCCACGTGCTGTAAGAAATGCAATTATTGTATCATTGAGTTCATTAATTTCACGAATATGATTACATGTTTCTATTCCATCCATTTCTGGCATCATAACATCAAGAATAATAAGAAGTGGTTTTATTTCAATCGCTTTTTTTATGGCTTCTTTTCCATTTATGGCTGTATGTACTTCATAACCTTCATTTTTTAGATTATAACCAATAAACTCTAAAATATCTGGTTCATCATCTACTAAAAGAATTCGTTTCTTTTGAGAATTATCCATTGTTTTATTTTTTTTGAGATTTGTTTAGTGTAAATGAAAAGGAAGTTCCTTCATCTATTGTTGATTTTACATTTATTGTTTGGTCATGAACCTCTATAATGTGCTTTACTATTGACAAACCAAGACCTGTGCCACCTTCTTCTCTTGAACGACCTTTATCAACTCTATAAAAACGTTCAAAAATTCTTGGTAGATTTTCAGCAGGAATTCCTTTTCCATTGTCTTTTATTTCGATAAGAATATATTTATCCATATCGTATATTTTAATTTGTATAAATCCCTTTTTTTTTCCATAATTTAAACCATTGATTACTAAATTTGAAAGGACTTCAAAAATTCGTTTTTTATCAGCATTAACAAATATTGGCATCATTAATTCATTTACATAGTCTAAACGTATTTTTTTTTCATTTGCTTTTATTTGGTGTATTTCATACACATCCGTTATTAGTTCACTAATGTCAAAATCAGAGGGTTTTAATTCTAATTGCCCCGCTTCTAGTCGTGAAATAGTATCTAGATCTTCAACTATTGAAATCATTCGATTGATACTTTTTTCTGTTCTATCCAAATAGAGTTTAGTAATTTCTGGGTCATTAATTCCACCATCAATCAATGTTAATATATAGCCTTGTATATTAAATATTGGAGTTTTTAGTTCATGAGAAACATTTCCTAAAAACTCTTTTCTATATTGTTCCATTTCTTTAAGCTTTTGTATTTCCATAGTTTTATTTTCGCTGTATAAAGAAACTTCTTTTTCAACTTTGGTTATAAGATCAATATTTTGTTGAGAGTTTTTCAACTCTTTGTTTTTTAAATTAATATCATGGATAGCCTTGTATATAGGTTTTATTTTATCGTAAATAAAATGATTCAAAATATACTTTATCGTAAAATAGCTTATCATAAAAACAGTAATAATCCATAAAACACCTAACCACCAAATGATAATGAAAAAATAGTTAATCAACCAAAACAAAAAAGTAACGATGGTAATTATCAATGAAATAAGTAATGATAATTGATTTGAATTAAAATTTCTCATATGTTTTTGACGTAAAATAATATTAATTAACTTGTCTATTAAAATTTAATTTTTAGAAATATTTTTCTTGATATTTTTTTCAGGGAGATTGTTCTAAATTATTATATTTTTCAGGTTCAAAATTACACATTATTAAAATAGACTATTCTTTTAAAAAACATAATGGATGAAAATTAATATTAATTTAATATACGATTGAGTTAATTATTTTTCTTTTGCACATGTTTTATTAATCAAAAAAATAGATAGATGGATAATATATATTTGATCTTTGTAATAATTTTATTTGTACTAGCCGTTTCTGATTTAATTGTAGGTGTTAGTAATGATGCTGTTAATTTTCTTAATTCTGCTGTTGGTGCAAAAGCAGCTCCTATAAATATTATTATGCTTGTTGCTTCATTAGGGATCCTGATAGGAGCAACCTTTTCAAGTGGCATGATGGAAGTAGCACGGAATGGGATTTTTAATCCACACATGTTTAGTTTTGCAGAAATAATGGTAATTTTTTTGGCAGTAATGATTACTGATGTTATATTACTTGATTTTTTTAACAATATAGGGTTGCCAACATCTGCCACTGTTTCTATTGTTTTTGAGCTTTTGGGAGCATCCGTTGCTATTGCTTTGATAAAGGTAAATATGGATAGTGGTGGATTTGCACATGGCATTGAAGAATATATTAATAGCGCAAAAGCATTGGCCATTATTGGAGGTATTTTCCTTTCTGTCTTTATTTCATTTTTTGTTGGAGCACTAGTTCAATATATTGCACGAATTATTTTTACCTTTCAATATCGAAAAAATCTTAAATGGGCTGGAAGTATTTTTGGAGGAATCGCAATTAGTGCCATTATTTACTTTATCATTATTAAAGGAATGAAGGGTGCCACTTATGTTCCTAATTATGTTATGGATTATGTAAAAACACATTCAGCACTAATACTTGGAGTATTATTTGTTTTTTGGACACTTGTTTTACAGATACTATATATACTGTTTAAAACCAATGCACCACGTGTTGTAGTTCTTATTGGAACATTTGCGTTAGCACTCGCTTTTGCTGGTAATGATTTAGTAAACTTTATAGGAGTTCCTCTAGCTGGATTGGCTTCATACCAGGCATGGATTATCTCGGGTGTTGAAGCTTCTGAATATATGATGTTTGTCTTAAATGAGCCAGTACAGAGTGGAATATATATTCTTTTGGGTGCAGGTGGTGTAATGGTTGTTACATTATGGACATCTTCTAAAGCTAAACGTGTTATTGCAACAACCGTTGATTTAAGTCGCCAAGGTGAAGGCTCTGAACGGTTTTCTTCTACGGCTCTTAGTCGGATTATGGTTCGTTTGTCTGTTAATTTTAACTCCATTCTTTCAAAAGTAATTCCACAAAAAATACGTAATGGAATAGAGTCTAGATTTCAACGTCCAGAAACTCCTGAAAATCCAGAAAGTCCATCTTTTGATATGATTAGGGCTGCTGTTAATTTATCTGTTGCCAGTATTCTTATTGCAATGGCAACTTCATTTAAATTACCATTATCTACAACATATGTGACCTTTATGGTTGCAATGGGAACTTCTCTTGCCGACCGTGCCTGGGGACGCGATAGTGCTGTATATAGAATAACGGGAGTGTTTACGGTTATATCAGGCTGGTTTGTAACTGCATTTATGGCTTTTTTTGCAGCATTTTTAGTGGGTGTATTCTTATATTATACAAGTATTGTTGGAATACTAATAATGATCTTGATTGCAGGATTTTTAGTAATAAGAACACATACAGCTCATAAAAACGCAATGGCTCTCGAAAAAGATGATGAAGTGTATGAAAATCAAGAATTTATTGATTCTAAGGGCGACTATTTGAACAGAAGTAACAATGCTGTTAAATTAGCGATTATTAAAACCTCGAAAATTTATTATATTTCTTTGAGTGGACTGATAAATGAAGATCGAAAACAATTGAAAAATATACGAAATGAAGTAAAAGAATATAATAATCATATAAAAGAACTTAAAAACAACTTGTATCAGTTTATGCAGAAATTGAACAAGCTTACACCCGAAACAGGACACCATTATGTACAAGTGCTTGATTATATGCGTGAAATGGCTCGAATACTAAGCTTTATTGTAGAGCCTATATATGAACATGTTTCAAATAACCACAAATCACTTATTGACAAACAGAAAGAAGAATTAAAAATAATGATCGAACTCATTTCTGAAATTTTTAATCAGGTCCTTCACATGGTAAAAGAGATGAAGTACGAAGAGGTTTCTCTAATTATTTCAGATTCTGAAGAGCTAATTAAAAAAATTGACGAATATAGAAAATTGCACATCAAAAGAATAAAAAAAGGAGAGATTAATACGCGAAATAGTATTCTATACTTAGGTATTCTACAAGAATCTAAAAGTTTATTGATGTTTATGATTAATCTTATTAAAGCTCAACGCAATTTTGTAATCTTTAAAAAAGAAGAGAAATAAAGCATTCACAAATAAGTAAATAAAGTCGTACTTGATTCATTTAGTACGACTTTATTTATTATAATCCATTCGTTGTTGGCTATGTTAAATTAATGTATGGTAATTTTCTAAAATCAATATTCTTCTTAAGATATACTTAATTTCTATTTAAAATTCAATTCAATTCAAAGTTCTTCCTTTGCATCAAAATATAAATCTAAAATGAAAAAAATGAAAAACAAACAATTGGTTTTTGGATTGATTCTTTCTTTATGTGTTGTACTCTTTTCTTGTAAAAAAAATGAAGAAGAAATTGATAATACTAAAAAAGAAGAATCAGGTAATACAATCGTAAATACGAATATTTCTAACAATACAACTTGGACAAATGATAAAGTCTATGAACTCGCAGGTCGTATTACCGTATTAAATGGAGTTACTTTAACAATTGAACCTGGTACAATTATTAAAGGACAAGCAGGATCAGGTGCTAATTCTACAGCTCTTTTAGTTGCACGAGGAGGAAAACTAATAGCTGAAGGAACAGCCTCTAAACCAATTATTTTTACATCTGTTGCTGATGAAATTACGCCAGCTCAAGTTCTTTCTGGAAATTTTGCCAGCCCCAATCTTGATCCCAATATTGGAGGACTTTGGGGAGGGTTAATAATCCTTGGAAAAGCTAAAATTTCTGCATCAAACGAAGGAGGGCAATTGTCAGAAATTCAAATTGAAGGTATTCCAACTTCTGATTCTAACGGACTCTATGGTGGTGATGATAATAATGATAACTCTGGTATTTTAAAATACATCTCTATCCGACATGGTGGTACCAATATTGGCTCTGGTAACGAAATTAACGGACTTACTTTAGGTGGAGTTGGTTCAGGAACAGTTATAGACAACATTGAAATAGTTGCTAACGATGATGATGGTATTGAATTTTTTGGAGGAACCGTTAATGTTACAAATATTATTTCTTGGAACGTAAAAGATGATGGATTAGATACCGATCAAGCATGGGAAGGTTCTTGTACAAATTTTATTATCATAACACCTTCAGGACATTGTTTCGAACTTGATGGACCCGAAGGAAATTACAATAATACGGGTCATCTTTTTGAAAAAGGATATATTATAGCATCTGATGAGAATACAACAGCTCAAGATTTAATCAATATTGATGATAACTCCGTTGTTAAATTAAAAGACATTACGTTTGTTAGTGTAGCAAATAGTCAACAAATTAATAATATCACAGCCTCGGGTGTTATATTTGAAGGAATCAATATTGACGTACCTGCAGAAGACTTACCGAACCATGTTAATGGAGCCGTTCCAACAGGAGTTACTTCTGGAAACACAATGCATGTCAATAAATCTGTTTTCTCATGGACTTGGGCTTATGTTGCCGGAAAAATATAATTTCTTCACAAAAAAACATTATAGACCTGATAATGTATCAGGTCTCTTTTAAATTTCTATTGCTAATAATATTATTATGAGACTATTCTTATTTTTTCTTACTTTTTTTGTATTATCAACTCTATTTGGACAACAAGGATCTATTGAAGGAATTATTATTGAAGATGCTACAGGCGAAACTTTAGTAGGTTCAACAATACAAATTGCAGGAACTACAACTGGAACTATCAGTGATATAGATGGGAAGTTTTCCCTAAATCTTGTTCAAGGAAACTACGATCTTATAATATCGTATATCTCCTTTCAAAACATATTCGTTGAAAATGTAGAAGTTTCATCAGGACAAGTTACTACATTGAACAATCTTCGTATGAAAGATGCTGATTTAAAGTTATCTGAAGTTGTTGTTTCGGCAGAAGCCGTTCGTTCTAATGAAATAGCATTAATGAATATGCGAAAAAATTCAAATGTAATACTTGATGGAATTTCAGCTGCAAAAATGAGACTTACAGGAGATGCTACCGCTGTTGATGCCGTAAAAAGAGTTACAGGTGTAACAATTGAGGGTGGAAAATATGTTTATGTAAGAGGACTCGGAGATAGATATTCTAAAACAATGTTAAACAATGCTGATATTCCTGGATTAGACCCCGATAAAAACACATTACAAATGGATATTTTTCCAACAAATTTAATAGGGAATATTACTGTTAGTAAAAACTTTACAGCAGATATGCCAGCCGATTTTACAGGAGGACTTCTTAATATTGAGACCATAGATTTTCCCGAAAACCATGAAATGAAAATTTCTTTAAGCACCGCTTATAACCCTAAAATGAATTTAAATTCCAATTTCTTAACTTATGAAGGTGGGAGTCTAGATTATCTTGGTTTTGATGACGGTTCACGAAGCCTTCCAAATATTGCACGTGAAGAATATATACCTTCTCCCATTAGTGGACAATCAAATGCTGCAATAAATAGTTTTTTAAAACTCTTTAATCCAGTTATGTCTACTAAAAAACAAAATAGTTTTCTAAATACAAACATCTCTTTTTCAATTGGAAATAAATATAATATAGGATCAAAAACAAGTAAAACCAATCAAAATTTAGGATATGTTTTTTCATTATCTTATAAAAATGAATATAATTATTATGCTGATGCGTTTTTTGGTGATTATCAAAAATCAAATAATGCCAATATTTATGATTTAATTTACAGTGAAAAAAAGTCTGGACAAATAGGAGAAAACACCGTTTCAACTTGTGTTTTCGGAGGACTAATGTATAAAACTAAATATTCAAAAATCAAACTAACTCTTATGCACTTACAAAAAGGGGTAAGTTTAGCAAGTAAATTATTCACAGATAACAATAGTGAAGCAATTGGTCAATCTGGATATCTTTCAGTTAGCGATGTTTTATCATATAATCAAAGCTCATTATCAAATTTACATCTAACTGGCTCTCATGTCTTTTCTGAATCTACTTGGAATATTGATTGGCAAATCTCTCCTACGTATTCCTATTCAGCAGATCCAGATATTAGAGAAACTCCTTTTTCTTATAATGAAGAAGGACATTATTATTTTAGTGGTGGTGAAGGAGGAATGCCAAGTCGGACATGGCGATATTTAAATGAATTTAATCTTTCTTCAAAAATAAATATTGTGAAAAAATATAAATTATTTTCCAATACCGCTAAATTAATGTTTGGAATTGCTCATACTGCCAAATATAGAAACTATGAAATACTTGGTTATAATATTCAATTTTGGGGAAATACTCCCACATGGAAAGAACCCAATGCTAATCTATTATTAACCGACAATAATCTTTTTCCCGATGGAAAAATATATTATATTAATGCACAGGGACAAATAAATCCAAATGAATATCAGTCTAACAATAAAGTATTCGCTTTTTATGTTTCTAATGAACAAACATTTTTTTCTAAATTAAATGTAATTTTAGGATTACGTACAGAAAAATTTGTTCAAAATCTTACGGGTCGTGATGCTGCTTTTTCCAATGGAGACCCAAATGGGATAAATATGAAAAATGAAAAAGTAATTGAATCAATTAACCTTTTTCCAAGCGTTAATATAATATACAAAGTATTTAAAAATCAAAATTTACGCTTATCCTATTCAAATACTATTGGACGACCCTCTTTTAAAGAAGTTTCTTTTGCTCAAATAATAGACCCCGTTTCTGATCTTATTTTTAATGGCTCTTTATATAAATACGACGATTGGGATGGAAATATTAAAGAAACTCATATTAATAATTTTGACATAAGGTACGAGTTTTTCATGGAAAAAGGGCAACTTCTTTCTATTGGAGCCTTTGCGAAAAAATTTCAAAATCCTATTGAAATTGTTCGAATAGCATCCCAACAGACATCTAATGAGGTTCAACCTCGAAATGTAGGGAATGGTCAACTTTTAGGACTAGAAGTCGAATTTGTTAAATCTTTATCCTTTGTTTCTCCTTTATTGACCAATTTCAGCCTTAATGGTAATTTTACATATATTGTATCTAGTATCGACATGACAGAAAGTGAGTATAATTTGCGTTTAGCAAAAGCTCGTACTGGTGAAACAATAAAAAATGTACGCCCAATGGCAGGACAAGCTCCATGGGTAATCAATGGAGGACTTGTTTATACGAATCTAAAAAAAGGAATAAATGCGGGTCTATTTTACAATGTTATGGGACCAACTCTAAATATTGTAGGAATGGGAATTTATCCAGACATATACACTTCCCCATTTCATAGTTTGAATATTAGTTTGAATAAAAAATTTGGTGCAGAAAATCGCTTTACCATTGGATTGAAAATATCAAACATCTTAAATGATAAAAAAGAAGAAATATTTCAATCATATAAAGCTAAAAGCGAGTATTTTAATCGTCTGTCTGAAGGACAAGTGTTTAGTTTAGGATTCACGTGTAACTTAAAATAAATACTACTTTCAACTCCAAATTAACTTTGAAAAAAACTTTTTAAGATTTTTTTCAAGAAAAGAAAAGCTATTTTGGCTTGAAAAAAAGTAAAGTATTGATAGTGAGCTTTTGTTATCTGAAATTAAACGATAACAAAATAAAAATATTTCACCAAGTTTAATATACAAACAAGCTCAAGCAGAAAGACCTTAATTTTTTTTAAAATATCGGTTCTTTCTATTTATTTCGTATTTTTGTTAGTTCAAGCTACAAAAATCCAGAACATGAAAAAAATATTCAGCATCCTCATTCCGATTTTATTATTGATTCCAATTTGCTCACAAGCTCAGATTAGAGCCATGATGACCTACACAACATTTATGGATGCGGAACAAAGTCCATATTTAGAAACCTTTATAAATATCGATCCACATTCTGTAAAATATGTCAAAATTGGGGAAGGTCAATATCAAGGAATTATAGAAATAACCATGATTTTCAAACAAAAAGATAAAATCATCACCTTTA
>JAQUHH010000260.1 GCA_028683685.1 Bacteroidales bacterium | reverse complement strand
TGTCAGATTTGCGAGCTACTTTGTCAATTTCATCTATAAAAACAATTCCTTTTTCGGCATTTTCTAGGTTGTAATCTGCCGCTTGTAAAAGTCGGGATAAAATGCTTTCAACATCCTCTCCAACATATCCAGCTTCGGTAAAAACAGTAGCATCGGCAATGCAAAAGGGAACATCTAAGAATTTAGCAATCGTACGGGCAACCAATGTCTTTCCAGTTCCCGTTTCTCCAATCATAATAATGTTTGATTTTTCAATCTCCACTTCATCTTGTGCGGTTTTTTTCTCAGAAATCCGTTTGAAATGGTTGTAAACACCTACCGATAAAGTTTTTTTTGCATTCTCTTGACCAATTACATGTTGATCTAAAAAAGCTTTTATCTCAGCTGGTTTATATAATTTGAAGTCGATATCTTCCTTTTTTTGGAATTTTTTATTCTCTTCCAAAATCGTATTCGCATGACGAACACACTCTTCGCAAATCTCACAATTAGCACCGCTACTAAAAACAATCAATCCATCTTTAGCGACACTTCCACAAAACGAACAAATCTGTTCTTGCTCTTTTTTTTGCTTTGCCATATTCTTTTAAATTTTCAATAAAAAGAGCCGATTTAAAAATACGGCTCTTTTATGTTTTAAGTATTGTTCGTCTTACTCTTTTTTACGTTCTAATATTTCATCAATCATTCCATAATCACGGGCTTCTTGGGATGTCATCCAATAATCTCTATCGGCATCTTTCCAAATACTATCGTAATCTTTTCCAGAGTGATGTGCAATAATTTCGTATAATTCCTTTTTCATCTTTTGGATTTCGCGAGCTGTAATTTCAATGTCTGTGGCCTGACCTTCAGCACCTCCCATGGGTTGGTGAATCATAACACGGGCATGTTTCAGTGCGGTGCGTTTGCCTTTGGCTCCAGCACACAAAAGAACCGCTCCCATAGAAGCCGCCATGCCAGTGCAAATAGTGGCAATGTCGGGTGCAATATACTGCATGGTGTCATATATACCAAGTCCAGCATGAACCGAACCGCCTGGAGAATTCAAATAAATTTGAATGTCTTTTTTGGCATCCACAGACTCTAAAAATAATAACTGCGCTTGAATAATGTTTGCAACGCTATCGTAAATGGGAACTCCCAAAAAGATAATACGATCCATCATAAGTCTCGAAAATACGTCCATCGTAGCTATGTTTAGCTGGCGTTCTTCGATAATCATTGGGGAAATATAGTTATTGTTGACCATAGAAGTATATCGATCCATGTTCAAACTACTAATGCCTATATGTTTGGTGGCGTATTTTCTGAATTCATTGCTGTCCATAATTTCAAGTTTTAAGGTTAAACTATAGTTTTATAAAATCGTCAAAGCTAATTTTTTCTAATTTAGGTTTGACTAAATTTTTAATTGCTTCGGTAATTTTTTGATCAAATAAAGATTCGTATATTTTTTTCACATCTTCTTTATTTTGAATGGCTTGGTCTACTATTTTTTCCAAGTTTTCATTTATGGTTTCTTCGTCTGTAGGTGCTTCCGATGATTTGAAATAGCCTCTATAAAACTCACGAATATAATCTTTTACAGAATCCATATTGATGGCAATGTTGTTTTCTTTTACCAAAGCGTTTTCAATCAATTGCCATTTTATGGATTGATTTGCACGTTCGTATTCGCTTTCAACATTCTCTTCAGTAATGGTATCGTTGGTTTGAACCATCCATCTTTTCAAAAATTCCTCAGGAAGTTTAATTCCACTATTATCTATGATTTCTTTGATGGTTTCGTCTACAAATTTACGTTCAGAATATTGAATAAATTCTTTTTCAATAACCTCTTTTACCGCTGCTTTAAATTCTTCTTCCGTTTTTATCTCTTGTTCTGGAAATGCTTTTTTAAATAAGTCTTCATTCATTTCCGATGGAGTTAAGCGGCTGATGCTTTTTGCTGTAAATAGAATTTCAGATTTTGCATTTTCAACTTCAGATTCTTTGATGTTTAATGCTTTTGCAATATGTTTAGGATCTTTAAAAGCTTTCTTTACATCAAATTTGATGGTTTCGTCTGCTTTTTTGTCTACAAATGCTTTTTTGATTTTTGCATCGGTAATTAGGTCTACAAAAATTGAAGTTTGTTCTGGTGTAGCAGTGTTTTCGTCGTCACTATAAATAAATTCACCCGCCACTAAGTCGGCAGCTCCAATGGCTTCAGGGGAACTTACATCGCCATATCTTTTAGTTAGCTGTGCAACTTCCTCGTCAATTTGTTTTTCGGTAGCTTCAATTTCGTATTGTTTTGCCTTAACTTTAATGGTTTTTAAATCAACTTCGGGTTGAATTCCAATTTCAAAATAGAATTTTTGAACTGCATCTTTTTCAATGTCAATGGAAGATTTTTCTTCGTTGATGATGGGTTCACCAAGGTATTTAACATTGTTATCTTTAAGGTGTTTCTCTAAATTGTCTGAAACGGTTTTGTTGATAACATCCGCTTTGATTGATTTGCCATACATCTTTTTTATCATTCCTACAGGAACGTTGCCCGGACGAAATCCTGGTATGTTGGCTTTTTGACGGAATTTTTTTATCTCTGATTCTACTTCAGCCATGTAATCACTTGGCTCAATTTCAATTATTACCCCTAATTCTAGGTCATTGATGTTTTCTGTGGTACAATTCATTATTAGTCTCGTTTATTTTCAGTTGTTATTTATTTTCGGACTGCAAAGATACATCTTTATTTTAATTATTAATACTGATTCTGAATTTTCTAAACGGTAACAATGCAATATTTGAAACAGTGATGTTTTCGTTTTTATACATATATATTATGTTTGCTTGAAGATATTCAAGATCATGTCTTTCTATTTTTTTTAGATAGATAGCAATGCTTTTGAAAATTTGAGTAATTTAGATAATTATCAGAATATAAAATAGTTGGATAAAATAATATAGATTTTATAATTATAAAGACCATAAATAATTTTTGTCTTTTTTTGTCAATTTTTTTACTACTTCATCGTATGAATGGTCAATTTGTTGTTTGATTTCATCATCCGAAAGAGAGCCATCAATCGTAAGACTGTTCCAGTATTTTTTATTAAAATGAAATGCACCTTCGATGCAGTCATGTTTTTCGCGTATCTCTATGGCTATTTCTGGATCGCATTTTAAGGTGATTTTGAAAGAATCAATATGATTCAATTCTGTTACCGCAAACATTTTGTCCATCACTTTGAAAACTAGGGTTACGGCATCAAAAGGAAACTCTTCGGTAACTCCTTTTTTCAGCAAACAATATTCTCTAAATTCAATAACATCCATGATGAAAAATTAAAAACGTTCATAAACCAATTTTTGAGCGTAAAAATACATTAATAAATTGTACTTTTGTCAACTTAAGTTAATAATCAAGGAATGAAGAAAGTATACTCTGCCAGACAAAATGTTATAATTTTAATGTTCCTGTTTGTAGGCATTTTATATGTTTTTCGACTTTTTTATATTCAAGTTATTGATGATAGTTGGGAGATTTCTTCACGGAAAAATGCACTTAGAAATAAAGTCCAATATCCATCTCGGGGACTTGTTTATGATCGTTTTGGTGAATTGTTGGTTTACAACGAAGCTACTTATGATTTGATGGTTATTCCCAATCAGGTGGTTG
>JAQUHH010000020.1 GCA_028683685.1 Bacteroidales bacterium | reverse complement strand
AATGCAGCGATCCTTGATTGCCATATTCTATCAGAACAGAAAATTATAAATAGCATTGTATATAACCACAACGATAAAATTAGTTCATCCATTTTGGATCATGTATTTAATCCCATTAACGACATATTGAAAAGCATTGAAAATAGCATTGCAAATCATTCAAATGAAATTAAGGACATATCGTTTATTGATAGCATTGGTTTAAAAACTTCATTTCAGGAAACTCTCTCAAAATTATCTGAAATTATAAACAAAATGCCCCAGGAAATTGAAATTAGTAATTATTTTTATGATGAATCCAATTTAAATAACCTTCCCGAAAACGGCTCTCCTTTAATAGTGGAACCTTATAAAATTGCTCGTTATTATTTAGACACTCGCTTTTATGAGCCTTTCTATCGCGAACTTGAACAACTGGAAGCACTTATTGTGCAAACAATTATTGATTGTCGTGAAGCAAATAGTTTGATTAAATTTAGAATGGATAATGCCCATGTTGTTATTGAAAATAATTTGTTTACAAAAGAGGAGATTTTTGAGTTCCTTAATTCAACGAATCATCAAATAAAACAGCATAAATTAAATTTGGAAGAAGCCATTTCACGGATAAAATTCAAATCCGAAGAGATGATAAAGGATGCTCTTTCCCCTTTGTATTCGCATGCTATTATTCAAGCGCAGCAAACAATATCCGCATTGTTACGAGAGCATCAAGGAAGAAAATTCAGCATCGGATTATCTGCCAAAATAGCAAGTTTGATTAAAAAGATTAATGCTCTTATTGTTCAAACTTTATATAGTTCTAATAAGGGAGTGATTCTAGCGAAAAAATACCTGAACAAAACCGACAATGATCGAACAAGCATCCAACAAATACTTGATATTTCGGAAAAAATCTCTCCCAATTTGAATGTTCTTTCCCAGATGCCTGTTTTTTACAGAACATTATTTACCAGTAAATCGGTAATTAATGATGATTTTTGGGTACCGATGGAGGAAGATTTAACAGCGATAAAAAAAGCGATAAAATGGCATAAAAACGGTCATGGTGGAGGGATTTTAATTATCGGCGAACATGGTTCAGGCAAAACCACTTTAATAAAATATGCAACCGACCATTTTTTCAAAAAAAACCACGTCATAACAATTAATGCACCCATGGGTGGGTCTGTTATGCATGAAGATTGGCTGAGAGAGCTACGCATCGCCTCACGAAAAAACGGAACTCAGAATGAAATATTTGATAGCTTACCGTCGGATAGCATTGTCGTTATTAATGACCTTGAATTATGGTGGGAAAGGTCAAATTCTGGATATGCCATTGTTGAAGAGCTCATGCAGCTTATTAAGGTTTACGGGAAAAAAGTGCTGTTTATAATCAATAGCAATATACATTCTTACAAGCAAATAAACAGGGTTTTTTCGATGGAAGATAACTTTCTTCATGTTTTAAAATGCAGCACTTTCAATTCTAAACAGTTGCGAAAACTTATTTTGAACAGACATAAATCAAGCGGAATAAACTTTCAATACAAAAAAAAGAGTGAAAAACATTTAACAAAACTACATTTAGCGGTATTGTTTAATTCCTATTACAACTTCTCGCAAGGCATTCCAGGAGTGGCCATGAACGCTTGGATAGCCAATATTATTAGAATTGAAAACAAATCAATTGTTATAAAAAAACCAGAAATTCCAAATCTTGAAGTTTTAAAAGCGTTGGATCCAGATTGGATTATCGTGATTGCTTTATTTATTCAGCACAAAAATATGGATGTTGATAAATTAGCAAGAGTGACAAATATGTCTAAAGAGGAATCCGAAACAATCATATCAAACTTACACAATGCAGGGATGTTAGTCAATAGGGGAAACAATATATACATCCTAGACAGATTTATGGAGCCATTTCTAGTAGAATTGTGTTTAAAAAAAGGAATCATATAAACTATATACCATGCTTGCAACCATCATATTTACCGCTTTAAGCATCCTGTTTATTTTCAGGCTTTTAAATTATATGAGTAGAATATTGCCATATTCAAAAAACATACGACACCATGTGGGATATATTCTTCCGGTGATAGAATTAATTTCATGGATTGGTTTTATGTTGTGGTATTTTAGATACATTTTTAACCCCCATAATTATACCGGTTTAATTATATTTGGAGTCGTATCGGCATTGCTTATTATTTCAATGTTTTTTTTACTTAAAGATTTTTTATTTGGAGTATTTCTTAAAATGCAGCGAAAAATTGACGAGGGCAACATTATTGAACTCGATAGCATTAAGGGAGTTATTATAAAAGCGGGTCATTTTAGCATTGATGTAAAAACGAAACAAGGGGATATTAAAACCATTCCGTATAATAAATTCAGATCAAAAATAATATCAAAACCAGGAGGGAATATCAATCTTTACAAACAATCCATCGTATTGAAATTTCCTGATACTATAGATGTAACAAACATTGTTCCTGACCTGAAAAAGACTTTGTTTAATGCACCATGGGTGGCTCCGTCTGAACAACCCATTATAAACAAAATTCAGAAAATAAAAGATGGATACAAGATGGAAATTGTGGTGTATGCACTAAAAGAGGAACATACGGAAAAAATCAGAAAATATATAATGGAAAACTTATCATAAGACAATGGTTTATTGGAAATAATATATATATGAAAAACAAAGAAAAAAGCAAATCGATATTTTGACCGACTAGGAAAAAAAGTGATTTGATGGATTATTATTTTTGTTATTCTATATCAAAAGTATATTTTTTTATTAAACTTAATTATACTTTTAGAACTGCAACTGTATTTACAAACAACTGCCCGTGTAAACTAATTTTAGCACAATCTACCTCTTATCCAAAAAAAATGTTAAATTACCAACTATTATTATTATCGTACTCAATACTGGCATTCACGTGTTTTAGTGCTATACATTGTGGCTCATTATCTAAAATCCTGAATTCATCATGTTAAACAAAATGCAATATAAAACGTTGAATATAATAAGTCAAATATCTTATGATTGCATTTTTATCATGTACTAAGGAAGATGTTTAAGAAAACCAAAACAAAATAAAAATAAATTAACAAATACAACTATGAAAAATCTTAAAACAAAGTATATGGGGATCGAATTAGATAACCCTATAATTATTGGAGCTTCTAACATGTCAAATGATTTGGATAAGCTCAAAAAAGCGGAAGAACATGGTGCAGCCGCCATTATTTTCAAATCCTTATTCGAAGAACAGATACAGTTAGAGCGACTGCAGCTAGATGAGAAATTAACTGAATTTAACAATCTTAATGCTGAAATGCTCACAATTCACCCGAGTTTGAAACATGCAGGACCTGAAAAACATCTTATAAATCTTAGAAATGCCAAGGAAAGTTTATCGATTCCTGTAATTGCAAGTTTAAATGCGGTGAACTATGAAACCTGGATCAAATATGCGAAGTTGATAAGCGAAACTGGAGTCGATGGGATAGAATTAAACTTTTATCAATCGCCTTCTGATTTTACTATGGACGCAAAAGAAATTGAGGATCAGCAGATAAACATAGTGAATGCCATAAAAAAAGACAGCACTATTCCTATTAGCGTTAAATTAAGTCCTAACTATTCTAATATTTTGAACTTTATTAGCAAGCTCGACCAAATTGGCGTTGACGCATTTGTGCTGTTTAATTCATTTTTCCAACCAGACATAGATGTAGCGAATGAAAAACATATTAAATCATTAAATTATAGCAATGAAGGTGACTACAAGAAATCTTTAAGGTATTCTGGATTACTATTCGGAAATATTAAAGCTGACGTTTGTGCTAGCCATGGCGTATTTACGGGTGCAGATGTAATTAAACTGATTTTATCAGGGGCAACATGTGTGCAGGGTGTAAGTACATTTTATAAAAATGATTTCAAACAGATAACAAAAATCAAAAACGAATTATTGGATTGGATGGAAACTAAAAACTACAAGAATTTAGATGAGTTTAGAGGGAAGCTATCAAAGAACAAACTCAGTAATGATTCGCTGGTTTACAAAAGAGGTCAATACATTGATTTACTTATGAATTCAGAGAATATTTTTGGAGATAAGCATTAATTTAGGAGATGCATAAATCAAAAATAAAACTGGATTAGGGCCAGCCGTCGGATTATGATTTGGAACAACGATTGGAGCTGGGATATCTGCACTTATAGGGCAAACTCGCTGCTAATGGTGGGAAATTGTTGTATTGCATCCTGCCTCATTAATTGCTTTAGCTATATTTGCAAAAGCTTTTGGAAGTCATGATAAAAAACAGATACAGATAATGCATGTATGAATGAGAAAAATATTTAACATGATTGGGATTTATATTGTCGGAATCTTAGGAATAATTGTGCTTGCTGCTATTCTGTTTCTAAATCTAAGTCCACGATTTGGGAAAGGTCTGAGCAAGGCACAAAAAAATGAATATGCTAAATTGGATAATTTTCATAATGGCAAATTCGTAAATCAGAAACTAAGTTCCATGGAACTTAATTATCAGGAACTATTAAAGGAATATAAAAAGAAGTCACCAAATACAAAACCCGCAAAAAACATCCTCGTCGAAAAAATAGATTCAATTGATATTGAAAACTATAGTCGTAATATAACCCAAATTATATGGTTTGGACATTCTACTTTTTTACTTATTATAGATGGAAAAAAGATTCTTTTAGACCCCATGTTAAGTCAAAAACCCTCGCCTATTTCATTTTTTGGAACCAGCCGATTTTCGAAGGAATTACCAATTTCGGCAGAAAAACTACCCTTTATTGATATTGTTGTTTTGTCTCATGATCATTACGACCATTTGGATTATGAATCAATTTTAAAACTAAAAAAGAAAGTTGGACAGTTCATCACGCCCCTTGGTTTGGCGAATCATTTGGTTAAATGGGGAGTTGAGAAGACTCAGATAATCGAGCTAAATTGGTGGCAAAACATTGAATATGAGAACATAAAATTTACATGTACGCCGGCTCGACATTTTTCGGGCAGAGGTATTTTTGATAGAGAAACAAGTTTGTGGTGTTCATGGGCTATAGAAGGGAAAAACGAGAAGTTGTTTTTCAGTGGAGATGGCGGATACGGTAGTCATTTTAAACAAATTGGAGAAGAACTTGGTCCATTTGACATCGCTCTGATGGAATGTGGCCAGTACAACACAAATTGGAAACACTTGCATATGATGCCTGAAGAAACCGCTCAAGCATCCATAGATTTAAAAAGCAAGTTGGTTTTACCCATCCATTGGGGTGGGTTTTCTTTGGCATTTCACCACTGGACAGAACCCATAGAACGTTTGCTAGATAAAGCCAACGAATTAAATTTATCTGTTACGACGCCCAAAATTGGAGAAGCTGTAATCCTTGGAAATCGCACTTTTCCGAAAGAAAAATGGTGGATTGATTTCACCGATAGCAATAAAAGTATACAAGAGCAGAATTAGAAGCAAGGAACAAACTAAAAATATACTTCCTGAAAAACATTATTAAACTTCAAGTAAAGTCTTTTGCGAAAATGTATAAGCGTTCTGACCATTTTTTTGATTTTCTAAAGCAAACCACATAGAATTTTAAAAAAAACTCTCTAGAATCAAAAACCTATAAAAATTGATAAAAACAAAAGAGTTTTATGCACATGAAAAAAAAGAGAGTCACGATTTTGTCGTAACTCTCTGATTTTTAAGTGGTCCCAATAGGAATTGAACCTATGACCCCCTGATTATGAGTCAGATGCTCTAACCATCTGAGCTATGGGACCTCGAAATTGAATTTCGGACTGCAAAAATACGAAAAATAAATTGCAATCAAAACAAATATAAAACATTTTCAGAAAAAACCTCCAAACCTCCAAATATTTATAATAAAACCAAAGGAAGCATGTTATCCGTAAAAATTAAAAATGTATTTTTATGACATTTAGATTGAGTGGGGAAAATTAATATTTTAGAGCTTGCAGTTGGATACAAACGAATACAAATTTCTTGTATTTTTGTTTTCTAAAACAAAAAAATGATTTTTATTTTACTTGCACTTTCTGTGGCCCCTGCGTTGGCGATTTTGATGGCCATTTACTTTATTGACAAATATGATAGAGAGCCCATTAGACTAATATTGACTTCCTTTTTGATGGGAATAGTTGCGTTGATCCCCGCAATAATTTTCGAATTAATATTTGGATTTATGGATCAGCGGGAAAATGTTTTTCTAATCTTTATTTATGCAATTTGGGTGGTAGGATTTGCAGAAGAGGGATGTAAGTTTTTCTTTTTGCGAACAGTGCCTTACATTCGTCCCGATTTTAACGAACCTCTCGATGGCATTGTTTACGGGCTCGCCATTTCCATGGGATTTGCTGCAGCTGAAAACATATTTTATGTATTGAATGGAGGAATTGGAGTAGGATTGCTGCGCATGTTTACGGCCGTACCTATGCATGCGGTATGCGGGATTGTAATGGGCTATTATGCTGGTCTTGCCAAATTCTCGAGCCATGGTTCTCGCAAACTATTAGGTACAGGTTTGATTTTGGCCATTGTCATTCACGGACTTTACGATTTCTTTTTAATACAGCAATTATGGACTGGATTTGCTGTTTTGGCTTTTGTGGTGCTTATTGTTGGAATTGCTTTTGGAATTAAAGCAATTAAAATACATCGAAAAAATTCTCCTTTCAAAAATCCAATCATATAAACTGATTCACGATTATCCGATACATTTTCAATATTATTTCACCCCTACCTCACTCGTAAAGGATAGATTTGCGAAAATTTGCATTTTTTTAAATTGTCTACTTCATTTTTCCATGGAATATTTGCTCGTTTCTAATTTCATTAAGCAAATATTAACGCAGTCGACCTCTTTTTCATACAAACGAAACCCAAGTTGTCCTGTTTTAAAAAAAAGTAGTATTTTTGCATCCTAATTTAGTATAAATATAATAGAAAATAAAAATGGAAAACAATTTAGAAGAACAAGTAAAAAATGTCATCGACCAAATACGTCCCTATTTAGAAGCCGATGGTGGAAATATTAGATTTGTAGAGATTACTGAAGATAAAGTTGTAAAAGTTGAATTGCAAGGAGCTTGTGGATCTTGTCCACACAGCCGTATTACTTTAAAAAGTGGTGTTGAACAAGCTATGTTAAAAGCAATTCCAGAAATTAAAGCCGTAGAAGATATTTATCTAGGGTAATTTGGTGAAAAAGTAACTGGGTAACTGGGTAACTGGGTAACCAAGTGATTAAGTGACTTAGTCACTTAATACTAAAAAACATTTTATAATCACAAAAAAAAGGCTCCCCTCAGGAAGCCTTTTATTAATGAATTTTATTTCTTTTATGGACAAGCAGCCCACTGTAATACTCCATCAATGAATTGTAAACAAAAGGTGCCTGTTGACGATGGTGCAGAAATAGTTACCCAATCTGTACCATTATAATACAACATATCACCTGTATTCGCAGTGGATGGAACACCTACTCCATCTGCTCCATCTGCACCATCTGCACCAGTTGCACCAGTGGGACCAGCAGGACCGACTGGACCAGCAGGACCAGTTGCACCAGTGGGACCAGCAGGACCTTGTGCTCCATCTGCTCCCGGTAATCCTTGTGGACCTTCGGGACCAACTGCACCATCTGCTCCATCTGCACCAGTTGCACCAGTGGGACCAGCAGGACCGACTGGACCTGCAGGACCAGTTGCACCAGTGGGACCAGCAGGACCTTGTGCTCCATCTGCTCCCGGTACTCCTTGTGGACCCTCGGGACCTTGTGGACCCATCGGACCTTCGGGGCCAGCAGGACCTTGTGCTCCATCTGCTCCCGGTAATCCTTGTGGACCCTCTGGACCTTGTGGACCTTCGGGACCTTCTACTCCAGCAATACCAGCAGGACCCTCTGGACCAGCAGGACCTTGTACATCAATACATGTCCAAACTACCGGAACTTGCCCAGAATCAATAGCTACACACAATTCAGTTCCTTGCCATTCGTATATTAATCCATATCCAACAGGTCCCTGATCTCCTTGTGGTCCCTGTGGTATTTGCATATAAATAGTATCATTGCCATGTGTCCATATTGCAATAGTGTCATTCCCAATTACTGTATAATTAAATCCCACTTCATAACATGTCCAAGGAGCTCCAATAGTATCTACTCTTACACAAAGGCTATCGCCCTGCCAATCGTAGACCAAACCCGGACCTTCAGGTCCCATCGGTCCCACATCGCCCTGCGGTCCCTGTGGTATTTGCATATAAATAGTATCATTGCCATGTGTCCATATTGCAATAGTGTCATTCCCAATTACTGTATAATTAAATCCCACTTCATAACATGTCCAAGGAGCTCCTAATGTATCCACTCTTACACAAAGGCTATCGCCCTGCCAATCGTAGACCAAACCCGGACCTTCAGGTCCCATCGGCCCGACATCGCCCTGTGGTCCCTGTGGTATTTGCATATAAATAGTATCATTCCCATGTGTCCATATTGCAATAGTATCTGTTCCTATTGCAGCATACTGAAAACCAACCGGATAGCATGTCCATAGAGCATTCAAAGTATCCACACTCACACAGAGGCTATCGTTGTGCCATTCAAAAACCAAACCATAGCCATCTTCTCCCTGTGGACCCACCGGTCCCTGTGGTGCAACTATAAATAAAGTATCATGAGTTGCATGACTCCAAATGGCTAAAGTATCTGTACCGACCGCCTGATATCCCATTCCTAGCGGATAACATTCTGGAATTGCCCCTAAAGTATCAACCTGAACACAAATAGTATCTCCGTGCCATTCAAAAACCAAACCGTGCCCATCAAGCCCATCAATACCAGGAATTCCATCCACACCTGGAGCCCCTGCCAAAGGCATACAATCCATAGGAGCACCAAGAGTATCAACCCCAATACACAAAGTATCATTAAACCATTCAAAACGCAATCCAGGACAATCGCAATCGCCTGGAGTTGTTCCCGAACCAATCGGTTCACACAAAGAAACCCAACGATTGGGATTTTCAATAAAATAATAAAAGCATTTATAATCAGTATCAAAAACCAACAATCCGGTAGCACCAGCTTGTGTTGGCACAAAATTCACCCGCATATTAGAATCCCAACGAGGAATAAGTAGACCTTTATTATTGGATGCAATTTCCAAAGCAGCATTTTGATGCGGCAAATTTATGGTATTACCAATATATACTCCATCATTTTGAGCCCTCCCTTGAAAGGAAAAAATCAGTAATATGCTTAATAAAACGATACTACTACTTATTTTTGAAACTATTTTTTTTGCCATCATAATTCAGAATTATAAAATTACATTAACGATACCGTTGTATTTATACTTTTTGGTTGAATGTTTGGTAATGACGATGAGCCAAGCGTAAGTACCCATTGGCACAACTTCACCTTTGTAGGTTCCATCCCATCTAATATTTATATCAGAGGATTCAAAAATCGGTTCTCCCCAACGATTAAAAATGAAAAATTCATATTTTGCATAAGGAAATGTTATAACTGGACCGTAATCCTCATTGGTAAAATATTCATCTCTATCTGGAGAAAATGCATTTGGCATCCATATATCTCCACTCTCATCTTCACTCACCAAAGCCCAATGCGAGAATTGATGTTGACGAGGAATAGAATTTGTAAGTACCGTTTTTGTTTGAGGATTTACAATTCCACCCGGTTTCCAATCGTCCCATTTTTGCTGAGCATCATTGTGTCGAACCGCTTCTAATGTATTTTCCCGAACTTGATTGGGAGTGTCAAAATCATTTGGATTATATTTAAAAGCCAAACTAATATTCGGGCGAGAAACGTATGTAGGCTCTACAAACCAAAACCGATCCACAACATTTACTTCCTGATAAGGATCCAACGACATTACCATGGATGGAAAGGGAATGTTAGTAAAATCTTCAGTTGGATAAGTAGCCGTTTTGTAAAAGCCTTCAGCAGAACCAGATGTTTCGGTAATGATGGTTAAATTCAAATCATTTTCGTTGCCCATGCCACTTCCAAAAGGAATAGAAAAAGCACCTGTATTATTTTGAATATTCCACTGAATGGTACCATATTGCGAAGGTTGCGACTCAGAACGAATAAAACCAGAAATGTAATGAATACCATCTGTGTTTTTGTTATTTATAATAAAATTTAATCTATTTAACTCAAACTCAGCTTCTACAAATAATTTATTATTAACCTGACAATCTGCCAAATACAATGTCTTTTTAGTCCCAATAAGATGTAAATTTGGGAAAAAGATAGAATTTCCAAAACCTCGAATTTGTTGATTAATAAGGAGCGAGCTCATCATTAAAACTCCTGTAGGAATCACTTGCTGGTCTAAAAACATATTATTATCAGCATTGTTAATTACATGACTCCCAACACAAATTTTACCATCTAATTTGATACTCCCATTATCTTCGTTCACAAGATTTCCAGACACATTAACGGCTGCGCTATTCTGAACAGAAAGCCAAGTATCGGATACCACCAAATTATAATTTTGTCCAATTCCTACAAAAGGAAGGAAAAGGAATAAAACCAATATCAAAAATTGGCTATCAAAATTAATAAAATGTTTTTCACTAGGTATCATAAAAATAATTACAAAATTACATAAAATAACTCAATGATATTACGGATTTATTGGAACTTTTGTTTCAATCTATCAAAAATAAGACAAATTTAATATACAAAACGTTTGCCGAAAAATAGAATTACGAAAAATATATTTTGAAAATAGCTAAATAATATGAATTCTAATTAAGTTGGATATGCACTTTATACGATTTAGTGTTCGCAAGAAAACACAGTTTTATTGCAGTGACTACTTAAGTTGCATGTAATGACCACTATAGAATTTATCAAGCGTAATTAAAACCATTCAAATATAAATATGTTAAAAATAATAGAACATCGATTCCATTGACAAACTTATTCCAAATTTAAGAGGCTGTTTCGATTAAATTAAACAAAAACAGATTAAAGCCAACTATAATCTGAAAAAATGTAAAGATTTTTCTTTAATAATAATCTTTTTTGTAAGTTTGCTCAACGAAATTTGAAAACAAAAAATCACATCATGATAACAGACAACTTTACAGCTCGCCACATTGGACCAAGAGCTGAGCAGACTAGTCAAATGCTTAAAACACTTGGCTTAAAAGACATTAACGAATTGGTTGGTAAAATTATTCCCGCTGACATTCGTCTTCCTGGAAAATTAACTATTGGAAAAGGATTAAACGAATGGGAATACATGAATCTTATCAAAGAAATAGGATCTGAAAACAAAATATATAAATCATACATTGGATTGGGTTATTACAACACTATAACACCTGGTGTTATTTTACGCAACATCCTTGAAAATCCAGGTTGGTACACCTCGTACACTCCTTATCAAGCTGAAATTTCACAAGGACGTTTGGAAGCTCTTTTAAACTTTCAAACCATGGTTTCCGACTTAACAGCACTGCCCATAGCCAACGCTTCACTCTTAGATGAATCTACAGCAGCCGCAGAAACAATGGTAATGTTTTTCAATTCCAGAACACGCGAACAAGTAAAAAGTAATTGTGCAAATTTCTTTGTTTCGGAAGATGTTTTCCCTCAAACCATTGAAGTTCTGAAAACCAGATCTAATCCATTGGGTATTAATTTGGTATTTGGAAATACATCCGATTTCAAATTTGACAATTCTTATTTTGGCATGATTGTTCAATACCCCAACGAATTTGGACAAATCAATGATTATCAAACATTTGTAGAAAAAGCACACGAACAAAATATTTTGGTTGGCGTTGCCGCTGATTTATTAAGTTTAGCACTCTTAACTCCTCCAGGAGAATGGGGAGCAGATGCGGTTTTTGGCACTACTCAACGATTTGGTATTCCCATGGGTTATGGTGGTCCACATGCTGCTTATTTAGCCGTTAGTGAAAAATTTAAACGCAATCTCCCTGGACGTATTATTGGCATTTCTGTAGATGCTAATGGAAATCGTGCATTGAGAATGGCTCTACAAACACGCGAACAACATATAAAACGTGAAAAAGCAACTTCAAACATTTGCACAGCTCAAGCCCTTTTGGCTACTATGGCTGGAATGTATGCCATATATCACGGACAAAAAGGCATCAAAGAAATTGCACGCCACATCAATATCTTAACTTGTGTTTTGAATGATGAAGTCAAAAAAATTGGTTATCAACAACTTAACTCAAACTTCTTTGATACTTTATTGATTAAACTACCCCAAGGAGTCTCCATCGAAACCATTCGTAAAGCTGCTTTGGAGCAAAAAATGAACTTCCGTTACGTAGATGCACAACATATTGGCATTAGCATTGACGAAACGACTTCTTTGAATGACATTAACGTCATTTTGCAAATTTTAGCAAAAGCCAACGGAAAATCGTACAATACATATGTTTGTGACCCTACTTATTGTGTTACTCTCCAAAGTATTCCTGCAAAACTAAATCGCAAATCTCAATTTTTAACACATCCTGTTTTCAATACTTACCATTCAGAAACAGAGATGATGAGATATATTAAAAGTCTTGAAATCAAAGATTTATCATTAAACAGAGCAATGATTCCACTGGGAAGTTGCACCATGAAACTAAATGCTGCTGCCGAACTATTTTATATGAGTTGGCCTGAATTTGGTGCCATTCACCCTTTTGTCCCAGCAGATCAAGCACAAGGCTACCTTCGAATGTTTTCAGAACTCGACAGAGACCTATCCGAAATTACTGGTTTTGCAGCGATGTCATTCCAACCTAATTCAGGTGCATCTGGAGAATATTCAGGCTTAATGATTATCCGTGCTTATCACCAAAGCAGAGGCGATGTAAATCGCAATTTATTACTCATCCCCTCCTCTGCTCACGGAACAAATCCAGCCAGTGCTGTTATGGCAGGCATGGACATTGTCATTGTAAAATCGGACGAAAAAGGGAATGTTGATGTAGCCGACCTGAAAGCCAAAGCAGAAGCCAATAAAGAGATTCTTGCTGGAATCATGATTACCTATCCTTCCACACACGGCGTTTTTGAAGAAGCTATTTTGGAAATCATCAATACGATTCACCAATATGGCGGACAGGTATACATGGACGGTGCCAATATGAATGCTCAAGTTGGATTAACATCCCCTGGATTTATGAAAGCCGATGTTTGCCACTTAAATCTACATAAAACTTTTGCCATCCCTCATGGCGGGGGCGGACCTGGTGTTGGTCCAATTGGCGTAGCAAAACACTTGGTGGAGTTTTTACCCATTCATCCATTCATAAAAACAGGTAGCAAGAATGGAAATACCGTTTCTCGAGCTCCTTTTGGAAGCGCCCTAGTAACAGCCATTTCATATGGGTACATCAAACTTCTGGGCGGAGAAGGACTCACAGAATCTACCAAAATGGCAATGTTAAATGCCAACTACATGATGAAACGTCTAGAAAAAGATTATAAAATATTGTACACTGGTTCCAAAGGATTTTGTGCTCACGAATTTATCCTCGATTGCAACGAATTTAGTTTATCCACTGGCGTTCAAGTTGGAGATATCGCTAAACGATTGATGGATTACGGATTCCACGCACCAACAGTTGCTTTCCCAGTGCACGGAACATTAATGATAGAACCCACCGAAAGCGAACCTCTCAGCGAAATTGATCGTTTGTGTGATGCACTAATCGCAATTCGTCAAGAAATTCGTGAAATTGAAGAAGGCAAAGCAGATAAAGTAGTAAATGTTTTCAAAAAAGCACCTCATACTGCTCTTATGGTAACCGCAGATGAATGGAATTTCCCATACAGTCGACAAAAAGCGGCTTATCCCTTACCTCATGCCGATAAATATTGGCCTACTGTAACCCGCATTGATGATGCTTATGGTGACCGAAATTTGGTTTGTACTTGTGAGCCTATCGAAAGCTACATGTAGTATAAGTCTTTGCAAGAAAACTTGACGTTTTCTTGCAAAGGGTTTAAAATACATTCTGAAAAAGAATTAAAAAGAGCTTGGAAAATCCAAGCTCTTTTTTTTAAAAGGGTTCTGAAAATAAAATCTTTTTAAACAAAAATAATCGAAAATCACATCTTACAAAAACGACTGATAATCAATTGTTTTCACAGCTTTCAACCACTGTTTATACAAAAACTTTCGTTTTGAATCCTCCATTTTGGGTGGGTAAATTTTATCGTGAATATTCATTTTGCGAAAATCCTCCATTGTATTTCCTGTTGCCATAGAAGCCATCATTGCCACTCCTTTTGCCGTTGTTTCATCAATAATTGAACGTTGAATATTCATTCCTAAAATATCAGCTTGAAACTGCATTAAAAAAGCATTGTTGGATGCACCACCATCCACAAAAATAGCTTTGACCAATTGATTAGAATCGGTAATCATAACTTCCAAAACATCCTTATTTTGAAACGCTATCGATTCTAAAACTGCTCTGACCAAATGTTCTTTTCGAGTCGCTCTCGTAATGCCCATATATGCACCCTGGGCATTTGTATTCCAATACGGTGCTCCCAAACCCGCAAAAGCGGGAACAAAGTAAGTTCCGGCAGTATCTTCCACCGATTTTGCAATTTGCTCCGATTCGGCTGCCGTTTTAAGCAATCCCATATTGTCTCTCAGCCACTGAACAGCAGCTCCAGCAATAAAAACAGAACCTTCTAGGGCGTACGTTATTTCATTGTTTATTTTCCATGCTATCGTGCTCAACAAGCCATTTTCGGAATTAACCACTCCACTGCCTGTATTCATCATTATAAAACAACCTGTTCCATATGTATTTTTCAAATTTCCTTTATCAAAGCAAGCGTGTCCAAACAAAGATGCTTGTTGATCGCCTGCCATAGCTGTAATGGGGATTTCTACTCCACAAAGAGTTTTGAAATCTGTTTTACCAAAATCATCAACATTATTTTTAATTTCTGGAAGAATTTCTTTCGGAATATTAAAAACCTCCAAAAGTTCATCATCCCATTCCAAGGTATGAATATTAAAAAGCATGGTTCTCGAAGCATTGCTCACATCGGTAGTATGAACTTTTCCATCGGTCAAATTCCAGCACAACCATGTATCAATCGTTCCAAAAAGCAATCTGCCCTGAGCCAACAATTCCCTTGCCTCTACAACATTTTTCAAAATCCACTCAATTTTTGATGCCGAAAAATAAGGATCTATAATTAATCCTGTTTTCTGACCAATTATTTTTGCATATTTTGTTGATTTAAGCAAATTACATCTTTGAGCAGTTCGAGTATCTTGCCATACGATGGCATTATAAACGGGTTTACCACTTTGTTTATCCCAAAGCACTACGGTTTCTCTCTGATTGGTAATTCCTGCACTTTGAATCTCTTCCATCGGAATT
>JAQUHH010000019.1 GCA_028683685.1 Bacteroidales bacterium | reverse complement strand
TAAACCTGCAAAAAGTTTTGTTAGTGGAATAAAAACTAAAGTAAAGTAGTCTATACAATCATTTAAAACCTTCAATCATGCCTAGCGGAAAGAAAAGAAAAAGACATAAAATGGCGACCCATAAACGCAAAAAACGTTTGAGAAAAAATCGTCATAAAAACAAATAATTAAACCATTATTATTTAGCAAATTATACATAGTGTCGATTTTGTCACTATGTATATTTGTTTTATACCATAGTATTTGCTCGGTTTTGTTGACAATGAATTGTCTGAACGCACTAGAAGCCAAATCGTTAAAAACACATTGTTGATAATGAGGGAAAGAATGAATAAAATATTTGAAATAGTTTTTAATTTGAAAATTAAATTCAAAAATTCAGAAAAGACACCCATGGCAAATACTATTTTCAATTTTGTACTAAAATATTCTAAAGCACCACTTTAAGATGAGTGATATAGTAAACAGAGAACTAATAATAAATTCCGAAAAATCGGAAGTGGAAATTGCGTTGCTTGAAGAGAAAGTTCTTGTTGAACTCAATCAAGATAAATCGAACCCCAATCATATGGTTGGGGATGTTTATTTGCGTAGACTTAAAAAAATAATGCCTGGATTAAATGCCGCATTTATCGATGTGGGCTATGAAAAAGATGCATTTTTGCATTACCTTGATTTAGGGACTAATGTACGTACTGTAAATAAATTTGTCAAACGATGCATTACAGAAATAAATACAGATACTTCCATTGAAAATTTAAAACTTGAACCTGAAATTGAGAAAAATGATAAAATATCTCATGTTCTTACTTCGGGTCAGTCTATTTTAGTTCAAATTGCCAAAGAGCCCATTTCGACAAAAGGGCCTAGAGTCTCTACTGAGATTTCTTTTGCAGGACGATATTTGGTTTTGGTTCCTTTTGCTGAAAAAGTTTCCATTTCTCAAAAAATAAAAAGTTCCGACGAAAGAACTCGCCTGAAAAGACTTATCCAAAGTATTAAACCACAAGGGTTTGGTGTTATTATCCGAACCGTTGCTGAAAATAAAAAAGTAGCTGAACTAGATCATGATTTAAAACAATTGGTAAATCGTTGGGAATTGCTTGTTTCTAAACTTCCATCGGCATTGCCTCCCATGAAAATTATCAGCGAAATAGATAGAACTTCAGTTATTCTCAGAGATTTGCTTAATGAGTCTTTTAATGCAATTCATGTGAACGACGCAAGCATGGCCGAGGAGATAAAGATGTACTTAACAGACATTGCTCCCGATAAAGTAGATATTGTTAAACATTACAAAGGGAAATTGCCAATTTTTGAAAATTTTGGCGTTGACAAACAAATCAAAAATTCTTTTGGAAAGGTAGTGACCATAAAAAGTGGCATTTACCTTATTATCGAGCATACTGAAGCACTTCATGTTATTGATGTCAATAGCGGTCATCGCAACAACTCTTCAAATACGCAAGAAGACAATGCCTTGGAGGTAAACATTGAAGCAGCCAAAGAAATTGCGCGGCAATTGAGATTAAGAGACATGGGTGGAATTATTGTAATCGATTTTATTGACCTGCATTTAGGTCAAAACAGAAGAGTTTTGTATCAAACAATGAAGGATTTAATGACCAAAGATAGAGCAAAACATACCGTTTTGCCTCCCAGCAAATTTGGTTTGGTTCAAATTACACGTCAAAGAGTTCGACCCGAAATGAATATTGAAGTTTTGGAGAAATGTCCATGTTGCGAAGGAACCGGTGAAATTAAATCCAATAGCTTAATCATTGACGAAATTGAAAATAACATCTCTTATCTATTTCGCGATCAAAACGAAAAAACTCTTGCCGTCAATGTAAATCCAATTCTGCACGCATACATTACCAAAGGTTTTGTTTCTCAGCAAATAAAATGGTATCTTAAATATAAAAAATGGATTAAAATTCGTCCTATTTCTTCTTATCAATTCCTCGAATATCATATCTTTAATTCGAAAGATGATGAGATTAAATTGTAGCTTTTATGTCTTTCCATGGAAATAAACAAGAAATTATAACACCGTTAAAAGCCTTGCAAAAGGCACAGAAATTTTGTGCTTATTCCGAACGTTCTCATTTTGATGTTAAGCTTAAACTAAAAGAATGGCAAATCGACCAAGCTAGCTCTGATTGGGTTATTTCGGAGCTGATTCAAGGAAACTTTCTGAATGAAGAACGTTTTGCATACAGCTATTGTCGAGGAAAATTAAACCAAAATAAGTGGGGAAAATATAAAATTAAGCAAGGACTTCGTCAAAAGCAAATATCGGATTTTTTGATAAAAAAAGCCTTGGAACAAATCTCAGATGAAGTCTATTTTCAGATTATGGAAGATGAGGTTCTAAAATACACTAAAGGTAAAAATATTAACAACAGAACAGATTTCCAAAAAACAATCCACTATCTGAATCAAAAAGGCTTCGAAAGTGAGTTTGTTATTGATATTTTGAAAAAAATAAAAAACACAAAAGATGGTTTATAAAGAGGACTTAAAAGAGATTAAAGGTCGCATTGAGAACCTGAGGAGGTTTCTTTGACATTGAACGGAAATTGTATGAAATTTCGGACAAAGAACTAAAAACTCAAGATCCTGATTTTTGGAATAACTCCAAAAATGCCCAAAAACTATTAAAAGAGATAAATATTCTTAAGTCCTGGACGGCCGCTTTCAAAACAATTGAAAGTTCCTACGAGGATTTACTGGTTTTATATGAGTTTTTTGAGCAACAAGAAGTGAGCATTGAAGAACTTGAAAAACAGTATTTATTCACTCTAAAACGACTCGAAGATATAGAGTTCCGCAATATGATGGGACAAGAAGAAGATCGGATGTCGGCATTGATGAACATTACTCCTGGAGCTGGCGGTACAGAAAGTCAGGATTGGGCAGAAATGTTAATGAGAATGTATTTGCGTTGGGGCGAAAACAATAATTTTTCGACCCAATTAGTGGATCGACAAGACGGTGACGGCGCTGGTATTAAGTCGGCAACCATCGAATTTCAAGGCGATTTTGCTTTTGGTTTTCTTAAAAGTGAAATTGGGGTTCATCGTTTGGTTCGATTGTCCCCTTTTGATTCGGCCAACAAACGTCATACTTCTTTTTCTTCTGTTTTTGTGTATCCCATTGTGGATGAAAACATTGATATAGAGATTAATCCATCGGATATTAGTTGGGATACTTTTCGTTCGAGCGGTCCGGGTGGACAAAATGTCAATAAAGTTGAAACTGCCGTCAGACTTCATCATGCTCCTTCGGGAATAGTGGTAGAATGTCAGGAAACACGTTCCCAGCTTCAAAACCGAGAAAAAGCCATGCTTATGCTTAAATCTCGTTTGTATGATATTGAACTTCGAAAGAAAAAGGAGAAACATGATCAGTTGGAAAACTCAAAATCAAAAATCGATTTTGGTGCGCAAATCCGTAACTATGTAATGCATCCATACAAACTTGTCAAAGATGTTCGTACAGGAACCGAAACATCCAATGTTCAGGCGGTTATGGATGGAGAAATTGACGACTTTATTAAGTCGTATTTAATGCAATTTGGAAAAAACAAGTAGGGCTTTGTATTTGCTAATTATTCTTCGTTGACATAAAGAGTTGCTCTTGGGTTTCGGATTGTATATTTAGAAAAAGACTCATCGGCATCGAAACCATCTCCGTACATTACGCCTTCTTCGTTGGTTCTTTTAATAAAAACATTGGAATAAATAGTATGATTTAATTGATCCCAAACAATATGTTCGGTTTCAATAATTTCGTTGGTTTGATGATTGGTGATAACTACATTGCTTTTTGCTTCCATCATTTTTTTTGATTCGTTGTTGATGGCCCAGTTTGCAGTGAGCTGGTTGATTTTTTCTTTTAAGTTATCATAGGTTGATATTTTTATCCCGTCTGGAAATTCGGTATAGGTCTCTTCTTTGTAAAATTTATTCAGGGTTGCTGCTTCCAAAACAAACTCAACTTTTCCCGAATCGCTTCTGATTACAGTGACTTCTTTTGCCGATTCGTCTGGAACATTGTCTTTTGCCGTTAAGCTCTGTACGGTGGTAATATCGTTCTCACAAGAACAAAACAAGATTGTCGCCATGGCGACAATCTTGAAATAATGTTTTGCAAACTGTGAGAATTGAATGTTCATTTAACGAACGGTTGTAGTTTCATTAATCCAACAACCGACGGTATAGGATTGTCCTTGTTTTAATCCATAGAAAAAGACTGTGTTTTTATCAGGAAAACGAGCCCGAATTCTATTTATTCTTTGGTTGGCTTCTTCTTCAATGGTTTTATCAATTTGCTTTGCACGATTGTATTTATCAGCAGCAGCCCAATATGCAACTCGAGTTGTTAGCTCATTGTCGCCGCAGCTGGTTGCGGTAGAAGCATACATGTCGCCAATAAGCAAATAGGGTAATCCGCTTGTAGGAACTGCTTCTGCGTATTTGTAAGCATATTGACGGGCCGTTGAATATTGACCCATTTTACTGCTCACTTCCACCAACAAAATGTATGCTGAGGCTTTATCGGATTCTTTATCATATTTATTTATAGCTTGCTCTAAATATTCTTTTGCTTTTGAATATTCCTCTTTGCGGAAAAGCATATACCCCATTAAGAAAGAAGAGTTTGCCGTTGGCTGAATGCGGTGAAGGTTTTCGGTTGCAGTAAAAAACACTTGATTATCAATGCATTTTTTGCGATTCATTAATCGTGTAACCTTTGTTAAAAAATCAACATTCTCTTCGTTCCCTTGCATTTTCTTATTGTAAATACTAACTAAGTCTTCGCAGGTTGCGTAAGGGGTAAAGCGTGTTTCAATATTGCTTTTTACAGTCGTGTATCCATTTAAAGTACGGATGATAAGAGCGGTGTCTTTTTCAAACTTATTGGTCATATTTTCCAAAGTTGCCTCATCGATAGTCCCTTCTTCATTTGCTTTTTTTATAGCCTCCATTTCATGGAATGCACTTGCTAATTTGTCGGTTTGTTCATTGATGTTAAAATCAAGAATATCGCTGGCTTTGTCATATGCTTCAATAATAATATCTTTTTCTAAATTATTATTTTTGAAGTAAATTTCTGTGGTTTGAAAATATGCATCTACGATTGGAGCCGAAGACGAGTTTTTTTCTAAATCCATTGAACGTTCGAACATTTGATATGCTTTGTTCCAAACTTCAATAATGCTATCATTTATTAGTTTGAGTTTTTCCTGATCTTTTTCGGCAGATGCTCTTTTTACAAAAAAATCTGGCACATAACGAATGTAATCAATGGCTTTTCGTCCTAATACATAACCCTCTTCTCCAAAATTAGCGATTCGATTGTCGTAAACCATCATTAATGTGTCTACCAATCTTTCTTTGCGGCTAATATCTTTTGTATTCCTAAGTTGATAATTAAGAATGACCGTTCCATTTATGTAAATATTTTTCGAGGCTTGAGGACAGTCGTTTAAAACTTTTTGCCAAGGTTCATATGAATCCTTGTAATTGCGTTGACGATAAAATTCTCTAAATAGAGAGAAATTTTTTACACATTCAGCACTATCCAATCCCCAGCGGCTTTCTGTAGCGCTCTCCGAATCATTGCTATCTTCGTCGGTTTGAGCGATCACCATTGGAGTGGAAAATAGGATTGCAATTGCTAACATGAATAGTTTAAAACTTGCTTTCATTTTAATTTGCTTTTTTTTGTTTATTCTTTTATTTTATTCAACTTATTATTATTGAAATTATTGTTCATTAATCAAATTTTCTACGATGAAACCATCTTTCATAAAACTGCATTCCGATTTGAAAACGGAAATAATTTATTTTAATTAAATCATTATTGATGGTACCTAATTGACCAACTTCTATGCCAATATTTAAATGGTTTTTGGATCGAAGAATAGGAATCCCTATTCCAAGGGATACTGCCATGTCGTTGATGGGTGTGTTTTTTAACTCCAATGCCGATTGTTGGTAGCGAAAACCGGCACTGTATTTTGTTCGTTTGAAAAAAGAAGAGCTATTTGCTGATGGGGTGTACATTCCACCTGCACTTAATGTCAAACTATTTTTTAATGAGTCACTTTCTCCAAAAAATCTAAATTCTTCCCATTTTTGCCATTCGGCGTCAATTCCAAACATAAAGTTATCTATCTTGCCAAATACGATTCCTCCCCCAATTGCCATTGGGATTTGAATTTTTCCATTTTGGTTTTCAAAATTTTCGATGGTGTCTTTCATTAATACTTCTTCTGAGGAATTAAGAGTGTAAGTAGCCGAGAAAAAATCATCGGTTGATTTTAAGGAAGATTTTATGCCATATGTGAGACCCGTTTGTAAATAATATTTTTCTTTAATATCTATTTTATGCATTAAGCCGGCTTGAAACAGGAAACCACCGATTTGGTTGGTTACTTTATTTAAGGTATTAAATGTATTTTCAGATTCGAATTCAATGTGACGGGTTCTAATTAAGTTTCCAAAGATATAAGAAGCATTTATGCCAATGGACAAATTAGAAAGTAATTGAAAGCTGTTTCCCCAGTACATTTGAGTTAAACCACCATCCCCCTCGTATTTAAAAGTTGTATTTCCTATGTTTTCTAATGTTTGATTGTCATAGATTTTATATCCTATTTCGCTATAGGGCAATAATCCGATGCTGGTTTTCCATTTTCGATGTATGGGAAATCCAATGGTGAAATAGCTGAGTGAGACGTAGTTTGTAGATTGAGATACATTCGTGGAACTTAGATTTGCATTGGATACGATTAGAGCACCATCAAATAAAAATGACAAGGTGTCGATGGCACTATATGAAGCCGGATTGCCTGGATTGATTATGAGTGGGTCGGAAACGGCTTTGTTTAGTCCTCCCATGCTGCTTATTGTCAATGTATTGCGGTTTTGCAAACTTCCAATACCGTAGCGTGAGTATGGAGAACTGATTCTGTTTTGACTCATTAATTCATTTGAGAAAATAAAAATAACGAGGATGATAATTAGTGCTTTTATGTTATTCTTCATGTATTTCCAGTAAATAGTTTAGCCCAATAATTACAAGGTTCGGGACTGCAAATATCTCATTTTTTAATAACTTATCAAAGTATTTGGCACCTCCACCTGTCATAATTATTCTTAAATCAGGATATTTGTTTTTGTATTTTTCAATGTTTCCATCAATTTCAGAAATAATTCCAAATAGAACTCCCGATAAAATTGAATCTTGAGTGTTTTTCCCAGTAATGTTTGATATTTCTCGGTATTCTACCAATGGCAATTTTCCTGTAAAGTGGTGCAATGATTCGAAGCGCATTAACGTACCAGGGGAGATGGCTCCTCCATAATACACGGAGTTTTTGTCAATAAATTCGTAGGTAATGCAGGTTCCAATCTGTATGACAAGAACATTGCTTCCTTTTGCATAAATTTGGCTTCCTGCAGCCACTGCTAGTCTGTCAGTTCCCAGAGATTCGGGAGTTTGATATGCATTTATAATAGGGAACTTTTTCAAATCTTGAAATTTGACCACTTTTGTATGTTCTGAAATTATTTCCAAAAGGGTTAAGATTTGTTCTTCGTTGCGAACATTACTAATAATAGCTTTTTCTATTTTATGTTCCAGAAAAATCTCTTCCAATATTGTTTTCTCTATTTTTGGTACTGAAATAATGGAAATAATGCGGTTGTTTTTGACCAATGCCAGCTTTTGTTTTGTATTTCCGATGTCAATTATTAGATTCATATATCTGATTTTCACTGCAAAGATATTTTATTTCTTCGAAATGAAAGATTTTTCTTGGAATTATAATTTTTAATTGTATCTTTGCAGTCGAATTAAGTAAGGCGTCGTAGCTCAGTTGGTAGAGCAGAGGACTGAAAATCCTTGTGTCACTGGTTCAAATCCAGTCGATGCCACGAAAAGGGTAGCAACCCTTTCATTTTGTGTGTTTTGGTTAAGAAGCAAGCTATTTCCCCAATAGCTTGCTTCATTTTTGATATACGATAAAGATCCAGTTGCCAGTAGTAGTTAAAGTAAAAAAAGCGTATCGAGATGATACACTTTTTTATGGAGGTCTCTTCCGGATTCGAACCGGAGTAGACGGTTTTGCAGACCGGTGCCTAACCGCTCGGCCAAGAGACCTTTATTTTAGACTGCAAAGATAATAATAAAATCTCTTTTTGCAAATCTTTTTTGAAACTTTAAATCTTTCCCTTGAATGTTTAAAACAAGGCTGATATTCATCGTTTTGCCTCTTTGTGTCTATAAATATGACTCCAAAAGATTTAATAATTTGACTGTGAAATAAGAATGTAAATATTTTAGGGAGCCAATTTCAAATTAATAGAAGCTGGAATATTTATTCCTTAGGGCTTCTGGCTTGTCTTATAATAAAATATTCGATTTTACATACATTAAAGAAATTACTGTTTTTCTGAAAAAACATTGATGCTTCAATAAAAACGAAGAACATTCAAATACTTTATACTGTTAAGTTCTATGATGTTTAATAAAAAAGCCGACCCAAGGTCGGCTTTTTTATATTGAGTAGTAAGATTAGTCGTTATTCGCAAATCTTTGATATTGTTTGTATCTCCATTTTGCATTTTCTTCTGTTTTCTTATAAAGCATTTCGGCTCTATCAGGGAAGGTTTTTGCTAATGAATTAAAACGAACTTCTGATTTGATGTACGTTTGGAATTTTGTCCAATCGGGTTCTTTAGAATCGATGGTAAATGGATTTTTACCTTCTTTTGCCAAATCAGGATTGAATTTCCAAAGTGTCCAATATCCACATTCAACGGCTAGTTTTGTTTGTTCTTGAGTTTTACCCATTCCTGCCATTATTCCGTGATTAATACAAGGAGCATAAGCTATAATTAGGGATGGTCCGTTGAAAGCTTCCGCTTCTCTGATAACTTTTAAGTAGTGCGATTGACTTGCGTTCATCGCTACTTGAGCAACATAAATGTAACCGTATGACATGGCCATAACACCCAAGTCTTTCTTACGGATGGGTTTGCCCGAAGTAGCAAATTTAGCGACAGCACCTGCCGGAGTTGATTTTGAAGCTTGTCCGCCTGTGTTTGAATAAACCTCGGTGTCGAGAACCAATACATTTACATTTTGACCTGAAGCCAATACATGGTCTAAACCACCGTATCCAATGTCGTATGCCCAGCCGTCTCCACCAAATATCCAATGAGATTTTTGGATAAAATAATGTTTCAAATTGAGCATGTCTTTTGCTACTTGGCTGTTTTCTTTTTCTAAACAAGCAATAAGTTTGTTTGATGGATCTACAGAGTCATTTCCAGATTCCATTTTTTCCAACCATTCTTTTATGGCTTCTTTAGTCTCTGCGCTCATTTTGCCCTCTAGCTCTGAAGTGAGTTTTTTAGCAATATGTTCGCGAATTTGGTCAACCCCTGTCGCCATTCCAAAACCGTATTCAGCATTGTCTTCAAATAAAGAGTTTGCCCAAGCGGGTCCACGTCCTGATTTTAGGTTTGTGGTATATGGAGTAGCAGGAGCAGAACCTCCGAAAATAGAGGAACAACCTGTTGCGTTAGCAATAATCATGCGTTCGCCAAATAGTTGAGTAACGGCTTTGATGTATGGAGTTTCGCCACAACCTGCACAAGCTCCGGAGAACTCAAATAAAGGTTGTACAAATTGACTGTTTTTTACACTTTGAGCTCTTGGAAGAAGGGTTTCTTTGTAGCCTACTTTGTTGTGCATGTATGTCCAACGATCTGCTTCTTGAAGTTGTGATTCTAAATGTTTCAATTCGAGTGCTTTTGTAGGAGCAGGACAAATATCAACGCAGTTACCACAGCCTGTACAGTCTAAAACGCTGACTTGCATTCTGAATTGTAATCCAGCAAGGGCTTTGCCATTGGCTTTTACTGTTTTTGTATCGGCAGGAGCATTGGCTAATTCCTCTTCTGTAAGAAGGAATGGACGAATGGCAGCATGTGGACAAACAAAAGCACATTGATTACATTGTATACAATTATCTTGAAGCCATTCTGGAACACTAACCGCAATACCACGTTTTTCGTATTGAGTAGTCCCGGCTGGGAATGAACCGTCTTCACGACCTAAGAAAGCACTTACAGGAAGATTGTCACCTTGTTGTGCAATCATCGGTTCCATAATGTTTTTGATAAACGCAGGAACGTCTCTGTGGTCTTCTTCTTCGGTTAAAACAATGTTCGCCCATTCTGCAGGGATTTCTACTTTTGTTGTGCTAGCACCGCGATCTACTGCATTAGAGTTCATTTTTACAACAGCTTCTCCCTTGCGTCCGTAGGATTTTACAATTGCATTTTTCATTTCTTTGGTTGCTTGTTCAAATGGAATAACATTTGAAAGCTTAAAGAAAGCACTTTGCATAATGGTGTTGGTGCGATTCCCCAAACCTAGCTCTTCGGCAATTTCTGTTGCATTAATAATATGCATTGAAATATTGTTTTGAGCCAAATATTTTTTCATGTGGTCAGGTAGACGATTTTTTGTTTCTTCTACGCTCCAAGTACTGTTTAAAAGGAATGTTCCTCCTTTTTTCAAACCTTTAAGCATGTCGTATTTATCCAAATATGCAGGAACGTGACAAGCTACAAAGTCAGCAGTGTTGATTAAATAAGGAGCACGAATTGGTTTGTCGCCAAAACGTAAATGAGAGGTTGTAAAACCACCTGATTTTTTGGAGTCATATGCAAAATATGCTTGACAATATTTGTCGGTTGCTTCTCCAATAATTTTAATGGAGTTTTTGTTTGCACCAACTGTACCGTCAGATCCTAAGCCATAAAACTTAGCTTCGTATGTTCCGGCAGGAACAACAGAGATGTCTGGAAGTATTGGAAGAGACTTAAATGTAACGTCATCAACAATTCCTACGGTGAATAAATGTTTAGGTTCATTCATTTTTAGATTGTTGAAAATAGCAACAATGTGTGCTGGGGTAGTGTCTTTTGAGCTTAATCCATAACGACCACCAATAATAAGAGGTCTTTCTTGTTTAGCGTTGAATAATTCAACAATATCAAGATATAAAGGATCTCCGTTGGCACCCGTTTCTTTGGTTCTGTCAAGAACACAGATGCGTTTTACAGATTTTGGTAAAACATTAAAGAAGTATTTTGAAGAGAATGGACGATACAAGTGTACGTTAACTAAACCTACTTTTTCGCCTTTTGCAACCAAAGAGTCAATTACTTCTTTGATGGTTTCAGTGATAGAACCGATGGCTACAAGAATGTTTTCAGCTTCGGCGTGTCCGTAATATGTAAATGGGTGATATTCAGTCCCGTATAATTTGTTGATTTCTTGCATGTAATTTTCAACAACATCTGGAACTGCATCGTGGAATTTATTTTGTACTTCGCGAGTTTGGAAATAGATGTCAGGGTTTTGGGCAGTACCGCGCGTAACAGGATGCTCTGGATTTAAAGCATTTTGGCGGAATTCATTCAAAGCCTCTTTGTCTAATAGTCCTTTCAATGCTTCTTGGTCGGCTACTTCTACTTTTTGAATTTCGTGAGAGGTTCTAAAACCATCGAAAAAGTGCATAAAAGGAACGCGGCATTTAATGGAAGCAAGATGAGCAATAGGAGCAAGGTCCATAATTTCTTGTACTGAACCTGTGGCCAATATGGCAAAACCTGTTTGGCGAGTGGCCATAACGTCGCTATGGTCGCCAAAAATTGATAATGCTTGTGCTGCTAAAGAACGAGCCGAAACATGAAATACAGCAGGCAATAATTCACCAGACATTTTATACATGTTTGGAATCATTAACAACAAACCTTGTGAAGCTGTGTAAGTGGAGGTTAATGCACCGGCTTGCAATGAACCGTGAACTGCTCCAGCAGCACCAGCTTCGGATTGCATCTCAACAACATTTACAGTGTCGCCAAAAATATTTTTTCTTCCATATGCCGACCATTCGTCAACATACTCAGCCATGTTGGAAGAGGGTGTAATTGGATAAATTGCAGCCACTTCACTAAACATGTAAGCAACATGCGCAGCAGCATAATTACCATCGCACGTCAAAAATTTACGCTTTTGTGTCATAATTTAAAGTAATTTATGTTTTTAAAAACTATTGTAATTCTATTTTAAAACTGTACAAAGTTAGTTATTTTAATCAAACTGCAAAGCAAAAGATGAATCCATTAACTAAAATATAACGGCTTCTTGTTATTTGTCTATTTGCTAGTTAGCAGGTTATTTAGAATGGTTTAAAACAGAACTTTAGCTTACAAAAAACGGTTCTTATTTTCTCATAAAATGAGGCATATCACTTGGAAGTTCCAAGGACAATTCAACCAGTCCTTTTTGTTCTCCGTTTTCAAACCATGGACATTAATAAATTAGTTTGCGAACTCCATTTTTTTCGATAGTATATGCATTGATGTTTCCATTGCTCATTAATTCTTTTATTTTTTCTTGGGCATGTTCTGGATGACAGGGCATTAAAGATTCTCCGAGTAATTTTTCACCGCCCCATCGTGCAAATGTTTTTATTGATTTTTGATTCATGGCAATTACTTTTGATTCTGTATCGCAAACGGTCATAGCAACAGGGAGTTCTTCCGTCCAATTGGGATTTTTATTTTTCATAAACTTTTCTTAGAATTTTCAAATTAGATTATTTTTTGGATATCATTTTTTCAATAATCAAACTTGAAGAGAAACCCTCTACAAGCTCCACTGTTTTTACTTCACCGCCTTTGGCAGTGACAATATCATATCCAACAATATCTTCTGGTTTATAATCGTTGCCTTTTACCAAAATATCGGGCTGAATGCCTTTAATAATATTGTAGGGCGTGTCTTCGTCAAAGAATACAACTGCATCCACAAAGCGAAGTGAAGCCAGCAAAAACGCTCGAGCATATTCCGAATTGATAGGGCGATTATCGCCTTTTAATCGCCTTACAGATGCATCGGTATTTAAGCCAATTATTAAAATGTCACCCATTTCGGCAGCTTTGGATAAATATTCTACGTGACCTAAATGCAGAATATCAAAACATCCATTGGTAAATGCTATTTTTTTTCCTTTAAACTGCCAATAAGCGAGCTGTTGGGAAATGGAATCGGGGGTGAATATTCTATTTATTATCGTTTGATATTTTTCCATTTTTGGGTGTTGTTAAGGATGAAATAATGACGGATGCCAATCCTAAAATGATGATCATCAGAGTTTGAATACTCCAACCCACCCATCCAGCAGCATAAGCAACTGTAACTGGTGCATTATACAAGGATAGGGTTTCGGCAATAATGGCTGGATATATTCCAATTCCGCCTTGAACAAGCATAAAAGCGATTGTTCCAAAGTTGAGGCACGAGAATGCAGCCAATGCCGGTAAATGAGCTAATTCGGCAAAAGCAAAGAAAGCCACATAGGTCATAAAAAAGTAGGATAACCAAATGGAAATGGTGAGAAATATGAATAAAAAAGGTTTTTCAACGCGAGCAACGGAAGTAATCCCTTCTACAAAACCCCAAGCCAAGGATTTGAATTTTTTAAAGAAAGAAAGTTTGTTGAGTTTTTTCCAATATATGATAAAAAACATGATAATTAAAACAAAAACACCTATTAAAACATATATCATTATGTTTCCCAATGCTGACTCTGCTTTGTTTTGCAGTGGCGAAATGACCATTTGGTTTACATATCCGTAAAGTCGGTCAAATTCCAATAAAAGTCCAGCGGTCATCAGAATAACAAAAATAACCAAATCGATGGCTCTTTCGGTAATGATGGTTCCAAAAGATTTTTGAAAAGGAATGTTGTTGTACTTTAGCAAGAACGAGCATCTAAGTACTTCGCCGAGCCTAGGAACTGCCAAATTTGCTAAATAGCCCACCATGACGGCGAAAAAAGAATTTCGGAATCCAATTTTATAACCCATTGGGCGAAGCAATAAAACCGAACGATATGCCCTGGCAACATGACTTATTATTCCAATAAAAAAAGATAATATCAACCAACGATAATCGGCATTTCGAACCGATTGAAATATTTCATCAATTTGCTCAGGCGTGAGTTTGCGAACAAAAATCCATACAAAAAAAATCCCTATTCCTAAAAATATTACGAGTTTTACAATATTGCTAATTTTCTTCAAAATGATAGGTATTAATTTGAATGCAAAGTAAATGAAAATTTATCTATCGTGAAATTTAGTTTTTAAAAAAGTTCCGATACTTCTTTTTATACATTATTTATATATGGAAGTGTCGGAACTTATATTTCTAATTTAAGAATCTATTTTTTCGAGGTATATGTTTAAAAACGATACGATTTTTTAATCATTATTTAAATGCTTTTTCTGCTAAGCCTTCTCCTTCAAGTTTTAATTTTTCCATGTATTCTGGAATTTCTTTACCTAAATATTTATCTACATATAATTTTGCTAAATACATGCCTAGCATAAAACCATGTCCGCGAAGTCCGGTTAATAAACCGTGTTTAGGGTCAACAATATAACGAGGTTCAATATAATAGCCCGACCAAACTGCTTGAAATCCAACAGAGGATAGTTCGGGAATCCAATCAACAAATACTTCTGAAATAATTTCTAAAAATTCTTTGCTATTGATTTTCAAGTTTTTCCATGATTCAGCCGAATCAATAGAAGGAGAAGCACATCCAATAATTTGTCCGGTTTCTTTTAATTGTTGTCCATAAACCGCTGTGAAACCTTTATAGTTTTGGCGGTCGATGAGCATATCTAAAGGATCACCATTTTTGCCCATCATTGGTAAGCGACGAGTGATAAATGCTTGATGTTTAACTGGATATAGTCCTGTTTCAATTCCCAAGGCATGAGCAAATTTTTCAGAATTCCAGCCCATAGCATTAGCAAAATGTTCACATTCAAATTCAATATATTGATTGTTGTGTGTTTTTACCAAAGCAATATAGTGATTTCCTTCTTTATAAATATTGGTTAATTCACAATCTTCATAAATTTGACCACCGGCTTTTTCTCCAATCTGACGGATATAATCAATAACTCTTCCTGGAGTGGCTTGCCAGCAGTCATTTGTGATTAAGGCAGCTTGATATTTGGATAAATTTTGATTAAACTTTGGTGAAATTTCTTTTCTGAAATCTTTTGGATCCACCATAAATGCATCCGACCAAGCCATTGAGGCGTCTAGTGCTTTATATGTGGCGTCGTCGTGTGCAAAGCTGACATATCTAGTCTGTTTGAAATCGATATTATGTTTTGACTGAATATCTTTAAAAATTTTGAGATTATGGAGTGCAATATCTGAAATTTCAGGCATAGAGAATGCTGGGCGACCTCCACCTATATTTCGCCAAGAAGATCCCCGTCCCCAATTAATCATAATTGGATTTAAGCCAGCTTCGGCAAAATATCGGAATAAAGCACTTCCTGCAACGCCACCTCCAGCAACTAAAACAGCTGTTTTAATTCGCTTAATCTTTGTTCCGCTAATAGATCGGA
>JAQUHH010000259.1 GCA_028683685.1 Bacteroidales bacterium | reverse complement strand
AAATGTCAAGAACATACGGCGAACAGTCATTTAAAGAGAATGAAGCTGAAAAAGATTTGGGTGATGAGTTGGCTGATGTGTTGTGGGTAATTTGTGCCATTGCAAATCAAACAGGTATTGATTTGCAAAAATCTTTTGAACAAAATAGGGTGAAAAAGAGTATAAGAGATTGCAATCGCCATAAATCTAATTCAAAGTTGATATGAATAATAAATATAAAAAACTGATTGGAGGTACTCTTGGATTTTTACTTTTAGCGTTTAGCTTTTGGTATTTTTTCAATATTGTTGCCTATATCCTCATCGCCACTGTGCTTTCATTAATGGTACAGCCTTTGGTTTCTTTTTTGGATGGTTTGCATCTTGGAAAATATAAATTTCCACACTTATTATCCGTTTTCATCGGAATATTGTCAATCGTATTGGGTTTTTCTCTTTTGTTTATTATTATCATTCCTCTGGTAACTGAGCAGCTAAATTCGCTTTCAGCAATTAGCATGACCACTCTCGAAAAAGATTTGGGAGAGTATATATTATATATTGAGTTCTTGTTAAAAGACTTTGGTTTGGTTTCGGAAGAAATGGATTTAAAAAGTATGTTGCTGCATGAAGTGGCTCAGTTTTTTTCAAATATTAAAATATCTTCTTTTATTTCCAATATTTTTGATTTTCTAGTCTCTATGTTTATTGGAGTTTTTGCTGTTTTATTTATGACATTCTTTTTTCTTCGCGACAATCGAATTGTTTACAGAGCATTATTCTTGATTATTCCCGTAAAATACCATTTAGAAACACAAAAGATATTGAAATCTACCAAAAATTTATTGTCAAGATATTTTGTGGGTTTACTGATTGAAGTCGTTTTAGTGGGTGGATTAGAAGCTTTAATATTATTTACATTGGGCGTAGAAAACGCATTTTTGATTGGTTTTATTGGGGGCTTGCTTAATGTAATTCCCTATCTGGGACCTGTATTAGGAATGCTCGTTGGTGTTTTATTAGGGGTCACTTCTGGTTTGCCCATGGATGCTCATACCGAATTAGCTCCACTGTTATTTAAAATTATTGGAACTTTTTTAGCCGTTAATTTATTGGATAATTTTGTCTTTCAGCCTTTTATCTATTCGAATAGCGTAAAAGCACATCCTCTCGAAATCTTTATTGTGATTGTAATCGGTGGAAGTGTTGCTGGAATTATTGGTATGATGATCGCCATTCCAACGTATACTTTTATTCGGATTGTTGCCAGTGAATTTGTAATAAATAATCGTATTGTAAAACGCCTAACCGCTTCTCTCAAAGAGAATGAAGAACATGAATAGATCGCTCTGGTGGTTTTATTTCAGAAATCTTACTTTTTATAGAGCCATCAACTCTTTTCAAGTTCTGTTTTCGTTTGTTTTTAGTTTTATTACAAAAAAAGTAATTGTCTGGGGACAACCCATCGTTTTTTCTATCGAACCATCCGCTGTGTGCCAATTATCTTGCCCCGAATGTATTTGTGGACAAGGAAAATTAATCCGAAAGTGCTCATTTATTGATGTTTTAGCTTTTGAAAAAACAATAAATCAAATCAAACAAAAATCATCTATTGTAAATCTCTTTTTTCAAGGGGAACCTTTTCTCCATCCTCAAATTTTAGATCTGATAAAGATTATAAAGAATGCTGGTTTAGTGACGGTTATCTCTTCAAATGCTCAAATGATAGATGAAAAAATGGCGATTAATATTGTTCTAAGTGGATTGGATATGTTAATTGTTTCGATGGATGGTGCTTCTCAGGATACCTATGAAAAATATCGAAAATTAGGTGATTTCAATAAATTACAAACGGCAATGTCGGCTTTGAATGATTCTAAAATACAATTAAATTCAAATATATCTTTGATTGCTCAATGTTTGCTTACCAAAGATACGGAACCTGAAATTGAAAAACTTAAGAATTGGTCTGCTGAAAATGGTTTTACCTTCATTATCAAAAGTATGCAGATTTATAATACAGAAAATAGCCAAAATTTTTTGCCTATAAATAAAAAATACAATCGTTATGCATCACAAAATAAACGGGCAAAATCCTGTATTCGTTTGTGGACTCACATCTTGGTCCTAACAGATGGAAGAGTGGTGCCTTGTTGCATGGATAAAAATGCAGAATTCGCCATAGATAGTGCTTTCGATAGTACAATTCAAAAGCTGATTAAGAATGAAAAAAGAAAATTATTTATGTCCAAGGTTTTAAAAAATAAAAATAAAGTTGAATTGTGTAAAAATTGTCATTTTTGATTTTTTTGTTTTTAAAAACCTAATGTTAAGTAAACATCTATTCGTTTCAAAATAAAATTCTTATTTTGCACTCAAATTCAAACTTAAAAGATGGTGAAAAATAAAAAAATCAGTATCCGAAAGAACTTAAACTTTATTGATTTATTTAAAAAAGAGACCAGTTTTTTGATTTTTGTAATGTCGCTTTTTGTCATTGCTTCTTTTGTCTACAATATTCCTCATATTGCCATGTGGTTTGGTTTTGCAATTGCTACATATTCAGTGGTTTCTAATGATAGCATACAGACAATTGGGACCTTTATGGCATCCAATACACAGCGAAGATGGTGGGTAATATGGCTCTACATTGGGGGACTTTTTGTAGCAGTTCTTACCTTAAGTTATTTTTTATTCGACGGTGATGTTTCCTTTCAGCGCCTCTCCACAAAAGGGTTTGACGAAAATCCAACTCATTTTGAGTATTTGCAATTAGCAGCCCCCATCTTTTTGATTATTCTAACTCGAATGAGAATGCCAGTATCCACTACTTTTTTGTTGCTTAGTTCTTTTGCCGCCGGAAGTGGGGCCATCGCTAAGGTTTTAGTGAAAAGTATGGGGGGATATGTCATCGCATTTGTAGTGGCAATTATCATTTTTCTTATTCTTTCAAAATATTTAAAACGGATTTTTGTTGGGAAACCAAATCCTATATGGATTGTTGTTCAGTGGATTACTAGTGGTTCTCTCTGGAGTTTGTGGGTCATGCAAGATGCGGCTAATGTGGCTATTTTCTTGCCCCGAAAATTAGAATTTGGTGAGTTTCTTGCCGTTGTTTGCATCGCTTTTATTGGACTCGGTCTTCTGTTTTATAATAAAGGAGGACGCATTCAACGTATTGTTACGAGCAAATCGGATGTTAAAGACGTTCGCCCAGCCACCGTAGTGGATTTTGTTTATGCCATGCTCATGATGTTTCATTTGCTATACAGCACTGTTCCCATGTCCACTACCTGGATTTTCTTGGGTCTACTTGGTGGACGCGAAGTGGCAATGTCCATTACCAAAACAGGAAGTAGAAAGTTTTCTAAATCTCTTCTGATGATTGGAAGAGACCTTGGAATGGCACTGATTGGGCTGATTATATCCATTTTTATTGCTTTTGCGGTAAATTCTTCTGTGAGAGCCGAAGTATATGGATGGTTCTTTTAATCTTGTAAATATTTTATGTGCTTTTACATTACAAACTGCAAAAAATATATCTGTAGAGTTATTTTTATGCAGATTTTTACCCATTTATTTGCCTCCATTCTGAAGATCGTAAATTGATTGAAATAATTTACATAAATTTGATAGTTCTATATGGACTCGGTTAGTAGATATTTTTTTTAATAAAAAAATGAATATTATTTAAAAACAAATGTTTGTTTAAATTTCAGATGTTCTTTGTC
>JAQUHH010000258.1 GCA_028683685.1 Bacteroidales bacterium | reverse complement strand
TTTTCCGCCATTGTTCAACTAACGAAAACATATTTTGTTTTTTGCAAATCATTTTCATCTCCATTTTTTTTTGCAAAATTACAAATCAATATAGTTGTAAAAAATATGGAGTTAGTGGGGTGGATACCGATAAACTACCGTCTTTGCAGTGAATTCAGCTGTTTTAGTCCCACTAATTTATCGGCAATTCCACCTTCATCGCGATAATAAACATAAATAACATAATCGTTGTTTGTTTGCCAAAAATTACCTTCCAATCGGCTCACATCAGGATTCCCTTTTAAATATGGAACAAACAGATATTGATAATTATAATATCCTTGTTTGAGCAACAAAGTGGCATTGTATCCACCCAACTCTTTGACATACTGCATTTTGGCTTGCGGATCAAGTTTCCAATCGGTAAGTTGTCCGAACACATATGGACTTCCATCTACAAAAGGACTGGGCGCTTTCAGAAAAAAGTGAACATTTACATATTCGGCTTGAAGTTGATTATCCCAATCTTCGGTTTTAATAAAAAAACGTCCGTTAATATCTGGATTTGATTCGTACGCTCCATATTGTCTGCTGCGAGTTTCATAAAGCCAAGCATGATAATCGTTGCTTGTATTTCTCACTCGTTCAACATTTTCAAGATTATATCGCACACTTTTTATGTCGAATGCTCTAAATTCTGCTCCTCCGTCAAAAACAACATTGCCCGTATTTTCATAAACAATTTTATCTGGATAAACGGAAAAATATCCTGGATTTACAACCCTGTTATCCCAACGTCCATTTTGCTTGATTACCACATTCAAACGATGCACCGCATTCATCGGATAGCCTTTTTTATAAATGGTAAAATTGAGTTCCTGACGAGTTAATTGATCTTCAATTCGAGTTGCTCGGGCAAAATAAGCATCCACATCCACTCTGTTTTCATACACATAAAACCGTCTCGTTAAAACAGGTTTAAGAATGTCATTTTCGTATATCACGAGCAAATAGTTGCCCGAAAAAGTAGGTTTTACATTCTCATTTGGAAAAACCAAACGATACTGAGTGTATGCTCGCAAAGTATTTGCAGAATAAGTAATATCATAAATTTGGTCGTCATTAAAACCCTCCAGATATTCGATGGGAGACAAATCGCTTTTGGTCCAATCGGCATTGCAATGAATTAAAGCATAATTTAAAAAAGGAGCCTCCGTTCCCATAATATCAAAAACAAGTTCCAACTGCTCGCCCGAATGAAGCCCAATAAATGGCTCCGACATGGGATTTCCCAATCGGTGGAGACAAACACTTTTTAGATTTTTAAGAAAGATAGAATCTGAATTAAACCCATATCCAATCTGAATACAAATCAGAAAAAAAATCAACGAAAAAGCTCTTTTCAATTCATTCATATTATTATTTAAAAAAATATATTACTTTTAGCAATAATTTTTGCTGTGAAACATTGAACAATCAAAATAATAGGTTGTTTAGACATTTCACAAAGATACATTTAGTATATCAAAAACGCTAACGCAAATAACAAAATAATATTTTATATATGCCTGAAATGATCAAAATAAAGCGAGGTTTAGATATTAAGCTCAAAGGCAAAGCAAAGTGCGAAGTATTATCTGTGGACAATTTGGGATTGTTTGCCCTTCGTCCAATTGATTTTCCAAATATCATTGCCAAATTATTGGTAAAAGAAGGCGATTCAGTAAAAGTGGGCAGTCCTATTTTTTATTCCAAAAACGATGAACAAATTAAATTTTGTTCGCCTGTAAGTGGAATCATAAAGGAGATTGTTCGAGGAGATAAACGCAAACTATTAGAAATCGTTATTGAGTCGGATAATCAGATGGAAAAAGTTGCCAGCATTGATATTTCCAATTTAAATGCCGAGTTTATTCAAAAAGAGCTGATGGAAAAAGGATATTGGCCCACCCTTCGCCAAAGGCCTTTTCATGTTATTGCCAATCCTGCAGAAAAGCCCAAAGCCATATTTATCTCTGGTTTTGATTCCGCTCCATTGGCACCCGATTATGAGTTTGTTTTTGCTCAACAAATTCCTGAAATTCAAAAAGGAATTGATATTATTGCCAAATTAACAGAAGGGAAAGTGCATTTTAGCACTCACCATGTTCTAAATGGCGAAAATTCTATTTTTGCAAATTTGAAAAATATAGAGATGCACACTTTTTTAGGGCCGCATCCTTCTGGCAATATTGGAACCCAAATACATCACATCGACCCCGTCAATAAAGGCGAAGCGGTCTGGTACATCAATCTTTCTGATGTCGCCAACATCGGACATTTTTTTTCCTCGGGAGAAGTTCAGTATGAAAAAACAATCGCCGTTTGTGGTTCGGAAGCAGAAAATCCAAAATATTACAAAGTCACATCTGGAGTTTCTTTGGCCAAATTAGCCAAGCCCAATCCCGAAGTTTTTACCCGTTTTATCAGTGGTCATGTTTTAACTGGAAGCCAAATTTCTCAAAATGGATTTCTGGGTTTTTACGACTCTCAATTTACATTAATTCCCGAAGGCGATTATTATGAATTTTTCGGATGGATTATGCCGGGATTTAATAAATTTAGCCTATCGAAAACGTTTTTCTCATGGCTTACTCCCCAAAAGAAATACACATTAGACACCAATTATCATGGCGAACTTCGGAATTTTGTGGTAACCGGCGAATATGAAAAAGTTTTTCCTTGGGACATCATGCCCCAACAGCTCATCAAGTCGATGATAATCAAAGACTTCGACATGATGGAAAAACTAGGAATCTTAGAAATTGCAGAAGAAGATTTTGCATTGTGTGAATTTATTTGCACGTCCAAAATGGAATTGCAAGAAATCATACGAAATAGCATTACCGAGTACATGAAAGAAATGATATAAACGCAAACAGAATCACCATACATGAAAATAGTAAGAGAATTGATAGACAAAGTGAAGCCCAACTTTCAAAAAGGGGGCAAACTTTATTTTTTACATTCCACTTTTGATGCTTTTGAGACGTTCTTTTTTGTTCCTAATCATGTAACAAAAAAAGGGGCTCATATCAGAGATGGAATTGATTTAAAACGCACCATGATTTTTGTTGTTTTGGCTATGGTGCCTGCTTTGATGTTTGGGATTTACAATGTTGGATATCAACATTATCTATCCAGTGGTGCAGATGTCAAGTTTTGGGAAATAGTTCTTTATGGTTTAATAAAAGTAGTCCCTATTATTATTGTTTCGTATGTTTCGTGCTTGACTGTTGAATTTGCAGCTGCACAAATTAAAGGACATACCATCAACGAAGGAGTTTTGGTTACGGGAATGCTTATTCCTTTGGTTATGCCACCCGATATTCCGCTGTGGATGGTGGCAGTAGCCTCCATTTTTTCCATTATTTTCGCAAAAGAAGTTTTTGGAGGAACAGGAATGAATTTCTTAAATCCAGCATTGGTGGCTCGAGCATTTATTTTCTTTGCTTATCCTGCCGAAATTTCTGGCGACAAAGTATGGATTGCTGAAAAAATGGATGCGTTTTCTGGAGCAACTCCACTTGGCTTAGCGGCTTCAGGCAACTTTGAACAACTTCCAGATGTGCAAACCATGATTGTTGGTTTAATGCCCGGGAGCATTGGCGAAACTTCAAAAATTGCCATTTTATTGGGCGCTATTTTCTTATTGCTTACCGGAATTGCCAGTGCCCGAATTATGATATCAG